>JAFTTE010000069.1 GCA_017466905.1 Clostridia bacterium
ATTAAATCTTTTATTGTATTCATATTAAGCTAAACCTCCGCTTTTTTAATTATATATTATTATTATTCGTACTGCTTTAATGCCGCTGTTAAATCTTTTTTCATTTGCTCTGCAAGGGAAGCAGGTGATAAAATTTTAATATGCAACGCATACTGCATTGCCCAGCGGCGCATAGCTTGTTCGTTAACTGTTACCCTGACAGTAATATCGTCTTCGGTTTCATCGGTGAAGGTTATGTCTTTACCAAACCAATCTAAAAGGTCGTTAAGAAGATATTTCTTCGCAGTAAATGTTACAGGTATGCTATCTCCCGAGAACATATATAAATGCTCTGCCATATGCTTCGGCAAATTAAAACCATTTTCAAGCCCCTTGACCTTATTTTGCGGCTTAACAGAAGTATCAAGTAGTTTGATATTCGTAACGCGGTCAAGGCGGTAATTTGAAACATTATCGTATTTATCGTAATTACAAATAAGATAATATCTACCGTTGGTAGCTGCAATCTGATACGGATTTATAATATATTCTTTCACGCTACCGTCATCATTCATAGCGGGGTGCATCTTTTTATCTGTTTCAAAATGGTTATAGTTAAAAGAAACCTGCTTACCTTTAGAAATTGCCTCGTCAAGAATTTCAATCGTATAAAAAAGTTGGCGGTTATTCGGTGAATTATCAGGCAAGGTCTTTATATAACGCACACGGGATTTGAAATACTGATTTGAAAGCCCTTCCAGCTTGCCCACCAGCTCTTTGCACTGACTATATGGAATATGCTTTGAGAATAGCAGACCATCAATAAGAAGCCTGAGTTCACTGTCGGAAAAATCACGTTCCAAATAAAAATCGGAAAGAATATAGCTTTCTTCAAGCTCTCCATCTTTATTTGGTATCATACGGAGCGCTTCGCTAAAATTAATATCATACCCAAACTCAATAAGGCTTTGAATGTTTCGCTTTATGCTCTTCCTGTCGGCCACCATATCGTATTCGCTTTTGAGAATTTCTACAATATCCTTTTGCGAAAGTCTATGCTCTGCGTCAGTATATCTGCGCAAAATATCGAGAATATTCATAATAAGTAGTTTTTTCGGTTTTGCTGATTTCATATAATCACCCAATCCATTATATCATCTGTGATTGTATAATACAACACCCGATGGGCGAAAAATATCCCATCGGGCGCTTAATTATTCTATAAAGCTTTTTGTTTGGCCATCGTATTTAAACTGTATTGTTCCGAGCTCTCCGTTTTTATTTTTGCATATTATTAGTTCAGTGTCAGGAATGTTATCATCTTGCTTTTTTACAGCATCAAAATAACTATCTCTATGCAATATCCAAACACTATCTGCAACAATAGGGTAAACATCGCTTAAAGTGGGGCGAAAACGGTTTTTTTGCATCTTCCCGGTCCACATACTGATAATTATCGGTATGTTTAGATTTTTGCAAAGGTTTCTAAGCATCATTAAATCTTTTTCAAAATCCTGTGAAATTGCTTCTAAACCGTCAATTAAAACCATAGCAGGCTTTTTGCTGAAGAAAAGTATATTTTTTATGTTTTTGCACCCTTCACTGTAGTCAATTATTGTTATTTTAAGTTGACTTATAACAGAAATTGCACCCACCATTTTGTTTAACGTTTCGGAATCATATATTCCATCGCTACCTTCTATATGAGTACCGCTGAGTTTTTGAATAAGGCGCTCGACAATTTGATGATTACTTAACTCGTTTGTAAAATAAAAGATTTCATTATCAGACGTTATTGCCGAATTGAGAAGCAGGTCTAGCATAAATGTAGATTTCCCCATGCCAGGCATAGATGCAAGGCACATAAGATAGCCACTATTAAGATTGTTAAGACCTATTATACTATCAAGTTGTGCAAACCCTGTAGAAACAAGTTTATTGCCGGGCTTTTTTATATGGTTTTCCTGTGCAATTTCGTTGCATATCTCTTTTATATCCTTTATCATATCCGTTCTCCTTGGTTACAGGGGCATTCTGATGTTGCCGTTCTCGGGAATATAATTATCGGGGTGGGATTTTTCTATATCAGGCGGCAAGAATTTAATTCCTTTCGCAATACATTCTTTTGCAATATTCATGGCGTATTTTATTTTCAGATATCTTTCGGAGCATTCCCCGAAGATGCATTTTGTCTTAATAAGATAGCGGTCTATCTCTTCAATGCCTTGTGGGATTGTAGTATATTCGATGGACTAAAAACGGGACATACAATGTTCTATAATTAAAATAGAATACAAAGTTGAGAAAATCTAAAAAATATGGTATATATATTAAGGTGATTTATATGTCAGTATATGTAACTTCGGATCTTCATGGGCTTCCATTAGCCGATTTAAAGAGATTGCTTAATATCGTAAACTTTAATAATGATGATTGGCTGTTTATTTTGGGCGATGTAATTGATAGACAAAATGATGGCGGTGTTGAGATACTCAAATGGTTATTAGAACAGCCGAACGCTCAACTCATTCTCGGAAATCACGAGGCTATGCTACTTAGTTGTGATTTTGTCTTTGAGGAAGTTACAGATGAAAGCATAGAGAATTTTACTAAAGAAAAAATGGAGCTTTTGATGAACTATACGCAAAATGGCGGAGATGTTACACTAAAGGCTCTTAGAGGCTTGATGCAAACCGAACCCGATACATTAGCAGATATTCTTGACTACTTGCGTGATGCGCCACTTTATGAAACTGTAAGTGTTGGTAATAAGGATTTTTTGTTAGTGCACGCAGGTCTTGATAATTTTGATAAAAACAAAAAGCTTGCTGACTATACTGTCGACGAACTTATTTGGGCTTGGCCGAAAATTACGGATGAATACTTTGATGATGTTATAACGGTTTTTGGTCACACTCCCACCATGTCTTATGACCACGCAAACAAAGGTAAAATATTAAAAACAAAAACATGGATAGATATCGATGTGGGAGTACCGTACGGAAATTCATCCATGTTATTAAGATTAGATGACCTTAAAGAATTCTATTTGTTTTAATTATCTCTCCTCAAAACGGGAATTTTTTCATTTAATCAAAAATGTGTGCTAAATTAGTAAGTTTTTACTGATTTACCCCTACAATTAATGTTTTCTTGAAAGTCATATATAACTTTTTTATAATTTTATCCAAAGAGTCGCTTTTAGCGGCTCTTTATTTTTTATAAAAGAGGTTAAAAGTATGAAAGAAAACATTGTATGAGTTCAAGCACAATTTCTAACAAATTTCTAACAGATTTTTGGTAGAAATACTCTCGTTTTTGACATTGTAAACGCTTGGATTTTGAGGGGTTTCAGACAAAGAAAATCTCTCAAACCCACATAAACACTGGGTTTGAGAGATGGTGGTGCGGATAACAGGACTTGAACCTGCACCGAGTTGCCCCGACTAGAACCTGAATCTAGCGCGTCTGCCAATTCCGCCATATCCGCATATTAAATTATTTTGGGGGCAGCCGCGCCCCGCGTGACTCTTGCGGTGCCCGACGACTCGATACGACCGTATCTCGCTTGTCGACCGCGGCGCCTTTTTGCCTCTCGCTGCATCACCCACTGGGTGCGCTCGGGCAAAAACTGCCTATTCCGCCATACCCGCATATTGAATTTGCAAAAGTAATTATACATAAATGTTAATTAAAAGTCAAGATTATAAACTCAAAAATTACAATTACAGCAATTCAAAATTGTTTTTGCTAAAGGCAATCAGCCCTTCGTCACGCAGTTTGCATAGCTCGTTAGACATTGCGCTACGGTCTACCGACAAAAAATCGGCAAGTTGTTGTCGATTAAACGGTATAGAAAAGCTGCTGCTATTTTGACGCTTTGATTCTGCCGAAAGGTAAGAAATTAATTTTTCACGTGTGGTACGTTTATGCATATGCGAAAGTTTTTGCACAAGCTTTCTGTTTTTTTCTGACATTGCAAAAAGCAGATTTTGCGCCACAGCCGAGTGAAAACGGCAGGTGTTAGAACAAGTTGTTACCATACAAGTGACGTTAAAAAATATTACTGCGCTGTCCTCGAGTGCGACAACATCGTTGATCAGCGTGTCGCTTTGCGGTGCAATATATGCCTCACCAAACATCTCACCCACTGCAATATCACCGATTATACTGCGGTTGCCCCAATAATCATCATTCTGAATATGTAGTTTGCCCTCTACTAAAACAGCAAGACTTCCCACACGCTCACCTTCGCGCAGGACATACTCGCCTTTTTTGTAGTATTTAAGCCTTGCATCAAGACAGGATAGCATCGACTCTATCTCGCTTTCGTTTACCCCTGAAAAAAGTTGTGTTCTTTTTAAAATTGGTATGTATTTTTTCATAAATTCCCTCTTTTGTTGTAAAAACAACCGATTTGTTTTATTTATTATATTATAATATCCTCGCAAAATCAAGAGAGGTGCAAAAAATGATTAGAAAAATTATTAAAATAAATGAAGAAAAATGCAACGGTTGCGGCGCTTGCGCTGCCGCCTGTCACGAAGGCGCAATTGAAATGGTGAATGGCAAGGCGCATCTTACCCGTGAGGATTATTGTGACGGCCTTGGCGACTGTCTGCCCGCTTGCCCCACGGGTGCCATATCTTTTGAGGAGCGCGAAGCCCCTGCTTATAACGAAGAGGCGGTAAGACAAGCCAAAATGCAGAAATTCGGCGTTAAACTGCCCTGCGGTTGCCCCGGTACAGCATCAAAAGCCATTAAGCGCGAGGCGATATCATCTACGGTCCCCGCCCAAATTACAAGTCAGCTTTCGCAGTGGCCTTGCCAGATAAAACTTGTACCTGTAAACGCGCCATATTTTGATGGAGCAAAGCTTCTTATTGCGGCTGATTGCACAGCCTTTGCTTACGGCAATTTTCATAACGAATTCATCCGCAATCACATCACGCTTATCGGTTGCCCAAAGCTTGACGAGGGTGACTATTCCGAAAAACTGACCGCTATTATCGCTAACAACGATATTAAGAGCGTAACCGTTGCGCGTATGGAAGTACCCTGCTGCGGCGGTATAGAAAACGCTGTAAAACGCGCGTTGCAAGCAAGCGGCAAGTTTATACCTTGGCGAGTGATTACAATCTCCACCGATGGCAAAATATTAGATTAAAAACAAATTTTATCTGATTTGCATTGACAAAACGGTAATATATATATTATAATACTATTCGTAAAATAATGCTTTTACATAACTGACGGATTTTGCGCGCTTACGCAAGGGGAATGTAAAAGAATTTTTGCCGACCGTCTGGGCAAGTCAGTAAACCCGCTGATTTGCTCTTTTTTTGCGACAAACAGTAAGTAATGGAGGAATAATATATGCAACACGAAAATTGGAATGGATTTAAAGCAGGTGTCTGGCAGGATGAAATCAATGTCCGCGATTTTATTCAAGCTAACTATACCGAATACACGGGCGACGACTCGTTTCTTTCAGGCGCTACTGAGCGAACAAATGCTTTGATGAAAAAGGTTCAGGCGCTTTTTGCGCTTGAGCGTCAGTTTGGCGGTGTGCTTGATATTGATACCGCAACCGTATCTTCACTCACTACCTTTTCACCGGGATATATTGATAAGGAAAATGAAATTATCGTAGGTATGCAGACCAACCGTCCGCTAAAGCGCGGTGTTAGCCCCTTTGGCGGTATCCGTATGGCGCGTCAGGCTTGTGAGGCATACGGCTACAAGCTTTCCGAAACTATCGAGGATGAATTCAAATTCAGAACCACACACAACGAGGGCGTTTTCCGTGCCTACACCGACGAAATGCGTCTTGCTCGTCGCTGCCACGTTATTACAGGTCTGCCCGACGCTTACGGCCGCGGCCGTATTATTGGTGACTACCGCCGTGTAGCGCTTTACGGTGTGGACAGACTTATTGAAGAAAAGAAAAAAGACAAGGCTGCAATGGCTGAAAAGCCCTTTGTTGCTGAAAACATTAAAATAAGCGGCGAGCTTTTTAAGCAGATTAACTTCCTTGGCAAGCTTAAAGATATGGCTGCTATGTACGGCTATGATATCAGCGGTCCTGCGCGTGACTCGCGCGAAGCGGTTCAGTGGACATACTTTGCGTATCTTGCCGCTATTAAAGAGCAAAACGGCGCCGCTATGTCACTTGGCCGTGTGGCTACCTTCTTTGACATTTATATGGAGCGGGATATCAAAAACGGAACTCTTACCGAAGAAGGCGCACAGGAACTGTTTGACGATTTTGTTATCAAACTTCGTATTGCGCGTCACCTTCGTACGCCCGAATACAACGAGCTTTTCGGCGGCGACCCAATGTGGATTACCGAGGCCGTTGGCGGTATGGGCGAAGACGGCAGAACACTTGTATCAAAGAGCAGCTTCCGCGTGCTCAACACCCTTTATACACTTGGTTCTTCACCCGAGCCTAACCTTACGGTTTTGTGGTCAAAGAAGTTGCCCGAAGGCTTTAAAAAATTCTGCGCAAAGGTTTCAAAAGACACCGACTCTATTCAGTACGAAAATGACGATATTATGCGTCCTATCTATGGTGACGACTATGCTATTGCTTGCTGCGTATCAGCAATGAAGCTCGGCAAACAGATGCAGTTCTTTGGTGCGCGTTGCAACCTTGCAAAACTCTTAAACATCGCGCTTAACGGTGGTTATGACGCTATGAGCGGCATCCATATCGGTCCTCAGATGGAACCGATTTCTGGTGACAAGCTTGACTTTGACACCGTTATGGAGCGTTATGATATTTACATTCAGTGGCTTTCACAGTTGTATGTAAAGACTATGAACGTTATTCACTATATGCACGATGAATATTGCTACGAAAAGGTGCAGATGGCGCTTCACGATACCGAGGTTGAACGTCTTATGGCGTTTGGTATTGCGGGTCTTTCGGTTGTTGCCGATTCGCTCAGCGCTATCAAGTTTGGGTGTGTTAAGCCCATCAGAAACGATGAAGGCTTTATTGTTGATTACGAAACCACGGGCGAATTCCCGAAATTTGGTAACGACGATGACCGCGTTGACAGCTTAGCACAAGATATGACCCACCGCTTTATTGAAGCGCTTCGCAAGACCGAGACATATCGCCATGCAGTGCACACACTTTCCGTGCTTACTATTACGTCTAACGTTATGTACGGTAAAAACACAGGCGCTACCCCCGACGGCAGAAAATCGGGCGAGCCGTTTGCACCTGGCGCAAACCCCATGCACAACCGTGAAGAAAACGGCGCGTTGGCTTCACTTAACTCGGTTGCAAAAATCAGTTATGACGATTGCCGCGACGGTGTGTCAAACACATTCTCTATCACGCCTGAGGCGCTTGGTAAAACCGACGATGAACGTGTAAACAACCTGGTAGGTATTCTTGACGGCTATTTTGCTAAAAAGGCTCATCATATAAACGTAAACGTGCTTAACCGCGAAACGCTTTTAGATGCTTATGAAAATCCCGAAAACTACCCCAACCTTACTATTCGTGTATCGGGTTATGCGGTTAACTTTAACAAGCTTTCCCGTGAGCATCAGCGCGAGGTTATAAGCCGTACCTTCCACACCGTATTATGATAAAAGGCAATATACACTCTATTCAAAGTCTTGGTACGGTAGATGGTCCTGGCATTCGCTTTGTGGTGTTTTTGCAGGGCTGTAATCTGCGATGCGGTTGCTGTCATAACCCTGATACTTGGGGATTTGACGGCGGCACACAGTACACGCCGCAAGAAATTGTTGATAAAGTAATTCGCTACAAAGAGTATTTTGGTGAAGCAGGCGGCATAACCCTTTCGGGTGGCGAGCCGACTGGCCAAGCCGAATTTGCATACGAGGTTTTTGACCTTTGTCACAAAGAGGGTATTAACACCTGTCTTGATACATCGGGCAGTATACTAAATGAAGATGTCAAAAAGCTACTCACGGTCACCGACCGCGTGTTGCTTGATATTAAGTACACGAGCGACGAGCAATACCGTGAGTTTGCAGGTTGCGGCATTGATAAACCACTTGAATTTCTGGCGTACCTTGAGCACCAAAAAATCCCCGTTACTCTGCGGCAGGTAATTATACCAACCCTTACAGATAACGAGGACAATGTTAAAAGACTAAAAGATATTGCAGATGAGCACGCTATGGTAGACAAAATCGAGCTTTTACCCTTTAGAAAAATCTGCGTGAGCAAGTATGACAATATGGGGCTCGAGTTTAAATTTGGTCACCTACCCGAGCCAACACACGAAAAAATGCAGCAACTTAATAAACTTATATAAATTCTTGCCTCCCTCTGACGAGGGAGGTGGATTTTTGCAAAGCAAAAAGACGGAGGGAGAGAGATGAAAGAATATAACAAATCAAATATTCCTCTCGCAAAAACTTTAAGAAAAAATATGACACCGTGGGAAAGAAAACTTTGGTACACATTTCTTAAAAACTATCCCATTCGCTTTCAAAGACAAAAATCCATTGGGAATTACATAGTAGATTTCTATTGTGCAAAGGCTAAACTTGTTGTAGAACTTGATGGTGGTGGACACTATACTAAAGAACAAATTAAAAAAGATAATATTCGCACTAAAGAATTAGAAGATATGAATTTAACAGTTTTAAGAATTTGCAATTTGGATATTGACCGAAATTTTTCTAATGTATGTGAATATATAGATTTGGCAGTTAAAAAATCTCTCCCTCAGTCAGCTATGCTGACAGCTCCCTCATCAGAGGGAGCCAAGAACGCAACATAAAATGCAAATGTTTAATTAATACATTTAGTCAAAAGAGCAAGGATATAAAATCCTTGCTCTTTTTGCGTTGTCGTGGTACAATAGACAAAAGAGGTGAGCACAAGTGACGTACAACGAATTTATGATTGAATCATTAACAAAGCAGTTGCATCAGGGTGAAACGTTATTGCATCCAATTGTGGCAAGGCAAGAAACGCTTGACGGTTTAGAAAACGTTTTCTTGGGTTTTACCGAAAATTTTTTACTTATACTACGCTTTTCAGGAAAAACAATCGTATCTTCTGAACGAAGACCGCTTGATATAAAATCTGTAAAAATAACTAAACAGTTTATGGGTGGAGAATACAAAATTAATATTTGCTTTAGCCAAGATTCACCACTTGTGTTTTATGCCGCGTTAAAACCGCTGGCTTACAAAATGCAGAAGAAAAATCTGCCTGAATTTATACAATTTTTAGAGGAAAAATCATCCAATAAAAATGGAAATGATTTAAAAAGCATCGACGGCATAAAAATCCGCAGGCAATATTTTAATACCATTTTAATTGCTTTGCTTATGATGATTCCAACTGTTTATCTTTTTATTGCTGTTTCCCAACTTATAAGTGATGGAAAAATAAGTGCGGATTTTTGGACTGATACGGCGATTATTACACCGGTTATTGCGGCTATGGCTCTGCCTTTTGTTATTCTTTCATTTCTTAACCGCTATGTGTTCGGTAAATTGGTTGCTGTAATAAACGAAAAAGGTATTTATTTAGAAAACTATTTTTTGTCATGGAATAAAATAGAGCAGATTCACTACATCCCACACGGTCGTTCGCGCAGTTCCGAAATGCGCAAATTATACACTCGCGCAGTATTTACCGTGAAGAACGATTTTGGCAAAGATTTTGACATAAAGGTAAATTTCTTTCCGCTTTATGCTTATTTCAAAATTAAAAAATGGCATCCCGAAATAAAAAGCAAATTAGATAAAACGGATATTGTTATATTTGCGTTGGTTCCAATAGTAGCGATATTGGTTTTTGTTATTGAGATGTTTGTCAAAAGATAAACTTTATATTTATAACCAAAAGTTGTTTAACTTGAAATAAATATTAAGGAGATTATATATGATTTCATTATTTAAAGATTTAAAAATCGCATATTTTTTAACTACATTTACAGGCGGTATTTCAATCCTTTTGGTTATGGGTTCGTATGATATTAACACGCCGAGTTATTTTATAGCACTCTTATGGATTGTAAGTTGCGCTATAGTATTTGTAAAAATAGCAACCAATCGTTTTAATAATATGCTTGCATCCGCAAACAAATCTTGCAATATTGAAGAAAGTTTAAACCGTTTGTTTGCCATTTATAAAGGCAGAACGCACAAAAAAACGGACCTTGTTGTTGCTATTTATATTTCAAATCTTTTACTGCATTTTGGTAAAACCGATTCTGCATTTAAAATTCTTTTACAATATAATCCTGAAATGTTGTTTAAAAACAAAAAGGAAGTTGTATATAAGTTTTTTTATTACTCAAATTTAGTTGCATGTTATAATCGTTTTGACAAAGCGGACGAAGCACTTGATGCATATAAAAAGGCGGATGAAACACTCAACAGCCCTTACTTTAATAAAAAGCTTAAATCTGAATGTGAGATAATGCATAAAGCCAATTATTTAGTTATTACCGATGTTATAAATAATTGCGATGAAATTTTAAACTTACAAAAAATTGCTTTAGAAAAATCTAAATATTTACTGTCGGAAGTATCCACTAGATTTTCAATTGTATCTGTTCTTGCGGCTTGCGAAAGGCTGAATGAAGCAGAAGAACATATTAAGTTTATTAAAGAAAATGGCGGCGATACATTATATGCCAAGTGTGCATCACAAAACGATTTTAGCATTGATTTTGCAAAGGAATTAAATTCCAAACCGTTTGAAATTAATCCAATAAAAACCAAGGACTATAAACCACTGATTTTCTCAATATTATTGACTGTTTTTATGGTTGTTGCAACAATTGTTTTTGGGTTTTTTACAGCAAAAACAGTTTATGTAATTAATTATAATAATTCTCAAACACAAGTTATTCACACTTTTGATAAAAAAGGTAATCAACTAACAATGGAATCGCAATCACACACATATTTTTCGAACGAAGATGAGTTGAATATGCAATATAATCTTTGTTCTATATATCTTACATTGAATGATTATGAGGGTTGCAATGTTACCTTAACCGAAAATAATGGCTTTATAGATATGGAGATGATTATTGATTTTAGCAAAACAACTAATGATATATATGATATTTTGAGTTTTAGTCCCAATGAACAAGATTTTATAAATTCTGATAAAGATGATGAATATACAATACAAAAATATAAAGAATTTTTAGGGATAAGAGTGTTTGCCGGATTTATTTAATATAACTACATATTGCGACCAAATTTAATTTGAGTCAAAAGAGCGTCGGCACAGAACCCAAAGGGGCGGTTTGCTATCTTATAGATGTGAAAATAATTAATAACTCCCAAAACAAAGGAGATGGTAAAATGAAAACTCAAAAATATATCATTATCGCAATAACGGCGTTTGCCTGTCTTTGTATGGGATTGGTAGATGCAGTAATCCAACCGGGGTATATGATAAAATCAGCAATTAAAATAGTTTTATTCTTGCTGTTGCCAATACTTTATTCGCTTTATAATAAAGACTGCAAATTAACGCGACTTTTTAAGCCTGACAAAAAGGGCATTTGGATAGCGCTCGGTCTTGGTGTCGGCGTGTATGCGGTAATACTTGCGGCATACTTTTTGTTTCGTAACGTTTTTGATTTTTCTGCCCTTACAACCAGCCTTACCTCGACCACAGGGGTCAACAAAAACAACTTTATCTTTGTAGCGATTTATATTTCTTTTGCAAACTCTTTGCTTGAAGAATTTTTCTTCCGCGGATTTGCGTTTTTAACGCTTAAAAAGGTGTCAAACAGAGGTCTTGCCTATATTATCAGCGCCGCTATGTTTGCGCTTTATCATATTGCTATGATGATTGGCTGGTTCGGATTGCCTGTTATAATTCTTGCAATGATAGGATTATTTATAGGCGGAATAATTTTTAATTTCTTTAACGAAAAATATAACAACATCTACCT
The DNA here is from genome assembly GCA_017466905.1 of Clostridia bacterium. Lineage (GTDB taxonomy): Bacteria > Bacillota > Clostridia > Oscillospirales > Acutalibacteraceae > UBA737. The sequence continues at coordinate 11,910 of JAFTTE010000069.1, forward strand.
TTCGTGGCTTATACATATGTTTTCTAACTTTGCCACCAACACAATAGGGTTTATTTTGTTTAATGTGTGATTAAAAGCGATTGACAAAGATTTGCTTTCTAAACAAAAGATAAAACGGGAAAAAAGAGTTGTAATTTCGGCTTTTTTATTGTAAAATACGTAAAAATATGGTAATGTGACTTTGAGGAGCGTGGGCGATATGTCAAAATATTTTAAGTGCACAACAAATAAAAATCCGCTTGAGTATACTTGCGGTGAAAAGATAGTTTTTACAGTATCTGCACGTGAAAACCGTCGCGATATTGGTTGTCGATTTGTTAAATGGGTGTTACAAACCGACGACGGCCAGAAAAGTGAAGGCTTTGGTTCTTGTTGGGGCGGACATCCGCTGATAGTGGAAGCAATACTTGATAAACCGGGCTTTGCGCGGCTTACCTGTACGGCATACGGTGAAAATTACGCTCCCGATCCTACCTTTCAGGTGCTAGACGCAAGCGCCGGTGCTGACGTAGAAAAGCTTTCTTATCTTGATACTGTTCCTGATGATTTTGATGATTATTGGGTAGAACTTAAAAACACAGTCGATAACTTCACCCCCGAACTTATTTCAAGTGTCGAAGTGACTTCGGGTGTGCCAGAGGGCATAAAATGCTACGATGTGCGCATCTCTACCCCTGAGGGTCGTCCTGCGTCGGGATATCTTTCAATACCTCAAAAAGAGGGCAAATACCCAATTTTCGTAACCCTTTTGGGCTATACCGTAGTAGGCGCATGGACCGTGCATCAACCCGACGCAATTTCGCTCTGTCTTAATGCGCACGGCATTGAAAATGGACTTTGTCGCACCGAAACCGAATTAAAATACAAAGACGAACTCGAAAATTATGGCTTTAGCGTAGAAGAAAACTCGTCTAATATGACCACATATTGGCGCGGTATGATGCTGCGCGACCTTGTAGCACTGAAATATTTAAAATCACTGTCCCAATGGGACGGGAAAAATCTTTCTGTATCAGGCGGCAGTCAGGGAGCTTTTCAGTCAACGGTTATGGCATCTGTAGACCCCGATGTCACGTTTCTTGACATACGGGTGCCGTGGTTTTGCAATATGCGCGCCGAACAATTTGGCTTTATGAAGGGTGGTCGCCCCGAATTTGCTGAAGGCTTGCGCTATTTTGACACAGTAGCTCATGCAATGCGCGTAAAATGTCCCGTTAATATGGAGATAGGCTTAGGCGATTACATTTGCCCGCCCGCGAGCACAATGACGCTTTATAATACCTTTAACTGCGAAAAAACACTTGATGTGGTGCAGTCGATGGTGCATTCGCTTGACCTACCGCCTGAGGATGAGCATTTTTATAAGATGTCGGACAGAATAAGCACAGGTAGATACCGTCATTTTAAGGGTAATGAGTATGAGGTTCTGGGCATTGCAACTCACAGTGAAACGGATCAAGAGGTTGTAATATATAAAGCGTTATACGGCGAACAAAAAGTATGGGTAAGACCTGCGCATATGTTTAAAGAATATATATTCCACGGCGGCAAGTTCGTAAAAAGATTTGAGCATATAGATTAAAATACATAAAGAAAACGAGCAAGGATTGACCCTTGCTCGTTTTTACACAATAAAAGGTTGCTTTGCGCTTTGCAAAACAACCAACAAAAATATTATATCAAATTTTGCGATTCACGTCAATGATTTTTAATACGCGCTTAAAAATTTCTGCGTTTGGCATAAATCAAGGCTTTAATTTTTATATAACATTGCGGATTGAAAAGCGCTTGAAGATATGATATATTAAAGATACAGAAAGGGTGATACCCGATGTACAGGTAAAATACTCTTGGCGCTTAGAAAGCGATAGGGCAATACAATTTAATAGGCTTTAAGATTAAACATAAAAAATAAATACTAAAAACACAAAATATAAAAATCGCCCTTAAGCTGTCTTAAGAAACAAGAGTTTTACATAAGCCTTAAAAACATAGTTCACACCTCAAGAGAAGCTCGCTTAACGGGATTAGCAATAACGCGAAAAAGAGGACCAGGGAATGGGTGTTAAAATGAGGCAAAAAATTAAAGAAACGCGAGGTACAACAAAAAGATGTTAGATATCAAGAGTGAACAAAAATAACCCTTGACCGATAAAACTGTGTAAAGAAACAGCGGTCAAGGGTTATTTTGTTTTTTGTTGTTTTCGCCTTAAGGGGCGCTTTTTTTATGTCTAAAAACCCAGAACAGAAATTTCTGCTCTGGGTTGCTGATTTTTAATAATGATTTATTAGTTAATCTTTGGTAAGCTTGCTGCTGCTACTGACTGACCAACGCGGCGAGCGTTTTCATCAGGAATGTTGAGGTTAATCTTTTTAGCAAGCTCGGGGAATTCTTTATCGAGAACTTCCTGTGCTCTTTCAAGAAGAATTTCGCCGCCCTTGCCGCTGGTAACACGACCCATAATAAGAACGTGCTTAATATCATAGAATTCACTGTAATAAGCAATTGCATAACCAAAGTATGCGCCGATTGTGTCATAGATAGCGGCTGCTCTCTCGTCGCCTTCTTTCATAAGGTTTTGAACAACCTTAAGCTTTTCAGCGGGTGAAAGATTTTCGTCAAGCTCAATTCCAGCGTAAGGAGCAAGCTTGATTACGCCGTCTTGTGAGAAATACTTAACGCCGCAACCGTAGTCGCCCGACCACTCGTCTACCATTGCTTCAGTGCAAAAATCAACGGGAGCGAAAGCAAGCTCATTGAGCCAGCCTGTAATGTTGCCCTGTGGGTCAACGTAACCTGCTGCTTCTGATGTACCCATAGCGATACCAAGAACAGAATTGTCATTAAGGTTCATAGCGCCTGCAAGCGCAGTAACGTCACCGTCGTTAGCAACTTCAATCGGAATATTTTCGCCGATTTCTTTTGCTACGTCGATATACATATTCTTAACTTTCTTTTCAAAGTCTTCGTCGTTAACTTTAAGGAACAAAGATGCTACCATTATGCGATTATCAACATAAACGCCGGCGCTTGACACACCAATAGCATCAACGCGGGGCATTTTTGAAGCGGCTGTTTTCATAGCCTCTAAGATGCCTTGATAGTGATAATCAGGGTCAGAGTTTGTCTTGGGGAACCAAACAACCTCTTCAGAGTATACGCTCTCGCCGTCAATAACTGCGCTTACCTTACGGTCAGAGCCGCCTGCGTCAAAGCCGATGCGGCAGCCGTCAAGGTGGCGACCAACGGGAGAAGCAGATGACTTATCCTTTGGTGCGTCTGCGAGTGATACGCTTTCTACGCTGAACTTTTCTTCGTAAACGCGCTCCATAAAGCGAACGTCAAAGTCACGCGCGCCACCGTAAGAGTAAGCCTCTTTGATTTTGTCAGCTACTGTGTCAGAACCTGCGATAATAATCTTGTAACCGCCTGCAACCCACAAAAGTGTTTTTACAATACGCTCTACAAATGCATAGTTCTGGTCATCTTTACCTGTACCGTCTTTGAAAATACGGGTTTTATATGTAGTGGTGTAACCCTTGTTACGCTCAACAGCGATAACAATGTCCTGTCCATCGTCCTTTGTTGCCTCGCGCATATCGCGGCAAACAACAGACATTGGGGCAAATTTTGGGTCAAGTTTAGCATTTACTTTAAGATTCATATCTTACTTCTCCTCCAATAATGGTTTTTAATACATTAAAGCTGTCATCTGTTATGATGATATCAGCATCTTTACCTACATCAAGTGAGCCCTTGCGGTCTTCAACACCAATAGCGGTAGCAGGGTTAAGTGTTGCGCCGTTTACGCATTCGTTAAGCGGAATGTTAGAGTTGGTGTAAACATTCCAAACACCCTTGTTAAGAGGCAATACGCTACCTGCAACGGTACCGTCTTCAAGTCGGCAAACAATATCGTTATAAATAATCTTGGTGCCGCCTAAAGTGTATTCACCGTAAGGCAGACCGCCTGCAGGCAAGCAGTCGGTGATAAAGCAGAGCTTCCTACCCTTTATCTTATAAAGCAAATCATAGAAGCAAGCGTTTACATGGAAGGTATCAACAATTACCTCGCAGGTAACATCGCTGTTAAATGCTGCGGTTACAACACCGGGTGCTCTGTGAGCGAGTGGTGTCATAGCGTTAAAGAGGTGGGTTACGTGCTTTACGCCAACATTTGTACTTGCCATTGCGGTGTCGTAGTCAGCGCTTGTGTGACCCATCGAGATTACAACATCGGTATCGCGCGCAATTTCGCGGATAGCGGCAAAGTCTTCTGTGTCGGTTTCGGGAGCAAGTGTGATAATTTTGATAATATCAGCATATTCCTTAACAAAAGCCGCATCTGGTTTTAGTATGTATTTGGGGTCCTGAGCGCCTTTCTTGCTCTCGCTGATAAACGGACCTTCAGCGTGGCAGCCAAGAATCTGTGAGCCTGCCCAGGTTTTGCTTTCTTCTTTTAACTCACGGCAAACCTCTAATGCCTTTCGTATAACCGCCATATCAACCGTCATTGTGGTGGGCAAAAAGCCTGTTACACCGTTTTTAACTATACCGCCTGCTATGGTGCGGATGCTCTCCTCCTCACCATCGCAAACGTCTTTACTGAGATATCCGTGAATGTGAATATCAATAAGACCGGGCGATACATAGCCGCCGCACGCATCGATAACCTCAGCATCTGCGGGGATTTGGTCGGGGTTTACAATACCCTCGATTACATCGCTGTAAAGCAGAGCCATATTCTCGACAACGCGGTCTTTTAAGATGATTTTTCCGTTAATAATGGCCTTCATAAATTAACCTCCATTATAATATTTTTCCAATCTAATTTTACCAAAAACAAATATAAATTGCAATATGTATTTTTATCGTTTTAACCTAAAATTTACAAAAAAACTATTGACAAAAGCGCCAATAGCACATATTATTTTTATATAAGAAAAAATTTAAAAACAATTCGGCGGAAATTCCGCCTGATACGGAGGACACTATTATGGTATTTGAAAAAATGAAAAAGATTTTGGCAGAGCAGCTCGACGCTGACATCGACAGCATCACCCTTGAAACCGATATTCAGGATGACCTCGGCGCTGACAGCCTTGACGTTGTTGAAATGCTTATGTCTATTGAAGACGAGTTTGAGATTGAAATTCCCGATGAAAAAATCGAAGGTCTTAAGACAGTAGGTCAGGTTGTAGACTACATTCAGGATCATATGTAATATTAAAGCAAAAGGAGCCTCTGCTTGGCAGAGGCTCCTTTTAGTTTATTCACTTCGGGCACTCAAAAACTGCGCGGCAATTTCGGCAAGCTTGATATCGGTATCGGTGGCAGCGGTGTTGCTTTCGGTTTCAAGCAGCACAACACAACCCACAATATCTCCCGCGGCGATTATGGGCGCCGCAACACACAGCTTTTGATTTACTCCTTCAAGTGCGAAGATATCTGCGCCGTTTTGATTTATAAAAAGACGTCGGTCCTCGGTGATTTTTTCTAGCTCGGGCGTAACCGCTTTTTCAAGCAAATCCTTTTTAGAGCCGCCGCCCACCGCAACACAGCGGTCACGGTCACAAATTGCGACAGCAAGAGAACATCCCCCCGACAGCGCTGCCGCAAAATCACCCGCAAAACCAATCATTTCACCCATAGGCGAATATTTTTTAAAAATAACCTCGCCATCGTTACTTGTAAAAATTTCCAATGGGTCTCCCTCGCGAATTTTGAGTGTGCGGCGAATTTCTTTTGGAATAACCACACGACCCAAATCGTCTATTCTTCTCACTATTCCAGTTGCTTTCATATATTTACTCCTTTTCTCTACTCTAAAATGTGCCAAAAACCCAGTATTTATGTGGGTTTTCAGCTTTTTGGATTTGCTCAAAAATTCATCTTCTCCAAGCAGAGGCCAAGAAACCATTTTTGTCCTTATTGGACACGTGATTTTCGCGAAAACTCGAAAAACCCAGTGTTTATGCGGTTTTTGGGCTTTTTGCAATAACTACTCTGCCAAGGTCCTTTTTTCATTAAGGACTTGGGAAGATTTGTTGTTTTTTTGCTCTTTGTTAGTATCACACTTTTCATGGAAATTATGAGTGTAATTTCCAAAGCTTTTAATTTTTTATAGAGAAAAGTAGAAGTTATCGCAAAATATCAAAATATGTATAATAGGACTTTTGTTTTTAATTTTTTCTTGTTATAAGTTTTCTAACATTGCAACAAACGAATCATTCAAAGACTTGTCTTTGTTGGCATAGGAAACTCTCACTTTTGAATTTCCAACACGGAAACAATACGGATTCTTCACCTGATTAATATAACTAATAATCCGTATTAATTGCGGTTTACTTCTATCAATCTTTACCTCCCGAATATCCACCAGTTCCGAAATGTCAATCTTATCTGTGTTTGTTTCTTTAACTTTTCTCATAAGTTCCAACGCAGATAAATATTGCTTATACCATTTAGGAGTCAGTTTATATTTTTCACCTTCGTATTCAATGATTCGGTATCCCATTTTCATCACCTCCTTTTATATTAAAACATATTCATTCGCTGTCACACCGATAGAATATGCATTATACTCGACACACCCATAAATTACGGATTTGATGTTTTATATCAGATAAGTTCCAAAGTTTTTCAGAGCGAGTTTTGCTATTGGGATCATTAACTTTAATTTTACCGTCAACATATTCGGTCATTACTATAAAGTGACCGGTCGTAGTAAAATCACCAGGGCCCATTATGCAAATGATAGGATTACCAACTTCTAAATTTCTTATAATTCTGTTTTCATCAAGCGGAATTTCTATCACATCTAATCCAAGTTCTTTTCCACCATCCGAAATCAAACTCCAAGAACTTCCATTTCCAGATACGCTATATCCATTTCTTTCGGAAAACTCAGCTACATATTTTGGCGTATATTTATCATCGTTTAAAAGATAAATACTAACCATAGAAAGACAGGTTGGACCACAACCTGTAAGCCCCATTAAATCTCCCGCATACTTACTATATCCCCAACGCTCATCCCACTGCATAAACAATGGAACTTTTTTGCTGTTTTCATACTCACTTAAATCAATTTCGAATTTTTCATCTTTTTTAAGCGGATAATTCAAAACAAAATCCTTCGTTTCAGGATTTTTCTCTAACAATTCAATCAGATTGTCAGGCCACGCATTTGTTTGCAAACTGTGTTTTTCTGCAAACTCTTCTCTCATAGTATTAACTCTAGAGGAGTTATAATTAGAAGTTGTTTCGGGCGGCACAGTTTTTTCTTTGCTGCATTTTGATACTGTGAAAGTTATTATCAGCACAATTAAAATTAAGATAAACAAACAACCAAATTTGCGATTATTCTTCCTGCGTCTTTTCATAAAAAATACTCCTATCTTGAATTGATAGGAGTATTTTAGCGTAATGCAAAATATTCTGTTTTACTTATCTCTTAAGGCTTTCTTAACTTTTTCTTACAAAGGCAAAATCACCTCAAATTCTGTTATGCCATCATTGCAAGAAGCGGTAATTGTACCATTGTGAAGTTCTATAATTTGTTTTGCTATAGCAAGACCCAATCCCGAACCGCCGGTAGCCGTCCTTCTCGAATTATCAACTCGATAAAACTTATCGAAAATGCGCTCAAGTTTTTCTTTAGGAATATCATCACCTTTGTTTTTTACACGTATTACTATTTGGTTTTCTATTTTGGTAGCAGAACAAACTATATCTGTTCCATTATAACTATAATTAACTGCATTACGGAATAGGTTATCAAAAACACGAGCCAACTTATCGGCATCAGCAAATAAAACTATTTCCGGCTCGATTTCTTGCACAACATTAAGCTTTTTTTCTTCAAACATTGGAAAGAACTCGTTCAAAATCTGCACTAATAGAATCGTTAGATTAACCCTTGATTTTTGCGCCTCAATGGTTTGGAGATTTAAGCGCGTTATGTCAAAAAACTCATTTATAAGTTGTTCTAATCTGTAAACTTTATCGAGTGCTATTCTGGTATATTTTGCTCGTTGTTCTATTGGCAAATCCTGTGTTTCTTCTAATAGACTCAAATAACCTATAACTGAAGTTAACGGCGTTTTCAGATCATGCGCCAAATAAACTATTAAGTCATTTTTTTGTTGCTCAGCAAGTGTTCTCGCTCTTTCGTTTTCTTTAAGTTCAAACTTGAAATCTTTTAGTTTTTGACTGAAGTCTTTAAGCTCTTCCGGACAATCGTTTCCGAAAATTTGGGGTTCTTCTTCTGATATTGAAGTACTTGCCAATTTAAGTAATTTGCTTAGCTTGAAAACATAAATAACAGATATTATTACCAACCCTAATACATATATGAAAAAAGCGGTAAATGTGCGATTGTTGTTAATCACAATAAATAAATTTATTGGAAGATTGTTGTAAAGATAATCAACTACCGCACCATTAAAAACATTATCCATTATGATAATAAATAGAACAAATGCAATCGTATAAATCAAAACCTGTGTTATATATCGTTTAATAGCAATATTTTTCAACTTTATAACCTACTCCCCATACTGTTTTAATAATTTTAGGATTACGCGGCGGTTCTTTGAGTTTCTCTCTAATTCTTCGTATATGAACCATCACGGTATTATTGCTATCAAGATAATCTTCTTTCCAAACCGCTTCGAATATGCTCTCGCTAGAAACAACATTACCTGCATTCTCACAAAGCAACCACAGTATATCAAATTCAGTAGGTGTCAAATTTATCTTTTCATCGAAAAGTAATACTGTATGTTCCTGCTTGTTAATACTCAAACCGTTGCTTTCAAATACTTCTGCTTGAGGTGTTGTGATAGCATCATATTTTTTATAACGGCGCAGCTGCGCTTTAACACGTGCCAACAATTCCAGCGGATTAAAAGGCTTTGCAACGTAGTCATCCGCCCCAATACTTAATCCAGTTATTTTATCAACATCTTCTACACGGGCAGTTATCATAATAATTGGATACGTATGATTCTCTCGGATTTTTGTGCAAAGTTCAAATCCATCGATCCCCGGCATCATAACATCAAGAACAGCCAAATCGATGTTTCTGTTATTCTGTATTTCTTTAAAAGCTTCGCCCGAATCATAAAACTTAAGGGTATCATAGCCCTCATTCTTTAAAACAACATCAACCAAGTCGGCAATTTCTTTTTCATCATCAACAATGATAATGCTCATATCCCTCACCTTGAAACAAATATTTTTTCTATTATACCATATAGGCAAAATAATTGTATTAAGATTTTCTTACAAAAGAAGCGCCGCATTTCTGCGACGCTTACAGCATTAAGTCTTTTATAATCTCTCTAAACATCATTTAATGTAGACAAAGAAATCACTCAACTATTCGTATTTTTTTATTTGTCTGATATGTAAATAAATTAGCATATAATGTTGTTTGTTTAAAGTCTTCTTTACCAAATGTACCTCTCATTGTTGCCTCAATAGTTTCAATGCTAGTTTTACTATGCTTGTCCAAACAAACAATACAAAACAAATGCACAAAATCATGACCATTTGTTATGGTTAAATATTCATTAACAGTTGAACATTTACATAAGGAATCACACATTAACTCTCTTGTTGAGTCTATCGGATTAGTAGGATTCTGTGTATTGATTTCAGCAAGTATGCCTGCCTCCATTATAGAAACTTCGTTATTATAATGTTTCCCTGGCTTTATTCCATCGAAAATAACATTCCAATGGTTTTGCTCATTTAGTTGTCTTAGTTTGCTTAATTTTTCTAGCCGTTCCAGACAATGTAATCTTAGATTGTTGCTGTCGAAATTGCGCTTTTTATAAAAATTACAGTATAATCTTTCAAAACAACTATCTATAGCAATTATCATCATCTCTGCGCAACAATAGTCGCAAAAGAAACTTCTTTTATTAACTGGCTTTTCTAGGTAATCTTTATCTCGAATTCCAATAACACGCTTGTTTCGAGGGAAATAGTGTTTTACAATATTATCTACACCAATCTTACTTGCATATGATTGAAACAACTCAACATTCTCGGCTAGAAGAGGACGAAAAAGTTTTTGATCATCCTCTCCTTCAACCACTACACATACTGTATCTTTATCATGTCCTAGCATTAAACGAATTTCCGAAACAGTATCCGCTTCGTCTAGTTTATCTCTAACCGAATTAACCATTATACAATCCACCCAAATCTATTTGCAAATCCCAGTTATGAGAAATTATTTGCGGTGAATGTGTCGCAATAATAACTTGAATATTTTTGTTAAGATTTACAACGCTCTTTAAATTTTCCATAATTTCTTTTTGCCAACCTATATGAAGTGAAATTTCGGGTTCGTCAATAAGAAGCAAATTAACATCCGATTCAAAAATCAATTTATAAAATAAAACCAATATTTCTTGTTCACCAGAAGATAAGTCGCTAAGCGACAAGTTTCTTCCCTCATCACTCACCACTTCTATACCGTTGGAGCTAGACAATTTCATTTTTTTGAATGTCAATTTTTGATTTACAATTCTTTCATAAAGATCAAGTTTATTAATTATAGATTCAAACACATTGTATTTTGCATTTGCATCTTCAAGATAAATGGATAACTCTGCTGAGAATCTATCAAGTTTATCTTTATCAAGAGTAAAAATATACGAAACATTTTTTATTTCAGCCAAACCATATTTCTGAAGCTTTTCTTGTTTTCTTTGTAATTCTTCTAATTCAGAACGAACTTGATCAAGATTACTATTAATGGTTAAATCCGCATCAAACAATCTCTTTATATACGTGCTGTCTAATTCGCTAGAAAGTGATGAGTGGCGTTTCATTATATTCGCAAGCTCTGTTTTTAGCTTTTCGGAATTCTCACTTATCACTGTAATATATTCCTCTTTGGGTTGATTATAAGACCTTTCACTTTCTGGAATTTCTCTTTTTTCTATAAGACGTTGTTCTTGAATAAAGCGTACTTTTCCGATTTCACGCTTTACGGAATTCATCTGTTTCACGGCAGTTTTCAAGTTATCATACATTTCTTTAAATTTAGAATTAGATGAATTAAACTCAATTGCCTCCAAAACAGCATAGAAAAACCTATCCATGGTGAACGCCTCATCCGGCGCATCAAATCTGTGCATACCATTTCTAAATTTAATGTGTTCATTTGTACGCATATCTATATATTCATCATATCCAATCCTCTTCATATATGGAGGCATACGTCGTCTATCCCACTTTTCATCAGGATATGGAAATGAATATGAATCAATTTTAAATGTTTTTTCATTTTTACAAATAGTAATTTTACTATTATCACACACAATAGTAAAATTTTTAAAGGTATAACCTAAAACTTTTTGTAGACTATCATTGCAAAAATTGCTGATCATTTTCAGAATTGTAGATTTTCCGTAACCATTCGGACCAGTAATTATCATGATTCCTTCTTCAGAAAAATCCAATTTATAATCAAATCTTCCAAATAATTTTGAAATCTTAATGGTTTTTATCATAATTAACCTCCAAGTTAAAGAATTTATTTCATACAATAAATTTATATTATCATTTTAAATTTAATATATGAATAAAACGCGCTCATATTAACACAATGTTATACAATTATTATCATAGTCAACTATGAGTCAAGTAAAAAAAGCCTTATTTTATGCCGCTTTTTAACCATTTTCATCTTTCAAGTCAATATTAGATCAAGTAAACTTATGCCCAATATGGTAAATATCTTCGATTCTTATCCGACGTAGAATCCTCGGTGATTTTTATAAGTTTACTCTCACACGCTTCATTTAAAAGCCTTGAAACCATCGAGCTATTTTTCTGGGGAATTGCAAAACGTTCTCTTAACGAAGCGTTTGTCATGTATTCTCTATTAACTCTCTTTAGACAAGCATGTAAATAGCATGCTCTTAATCTGTCTTCCTTTGTCATTTGCGCATACGGGCGATGCGAAAAAAGCGTTACTTTCGTATGGTTGTTATATACATCAATTTCCGGAGCAGGTAATTGAAAATACTCTGTTTGCCATACAACTTTATCGTATCCACTGCCTCGTTCTTCACAAACACCAATCCTTCTCATAAAAGAAGCTAAACGTTCATTTCTGGAAGTAGGCGGATAATCCACAAATCTTTCCTTATCTATTAACGGAGACCCAGGATTGGTAATTTCCATACGATCATCAAAAATTTCAATCATAGGACTTGTTCCTTGAATGAAAAAGTTTTGATGAATAATTGCATTGGCAACAAGTTCACGAACAGCAAGCTCCGGATACATTGGAACCACCTTACGCAAAGCTCTCCCCATTACTTCGTTTTCCGGCAACAAGTTATTAATATAACTAATCAAGCCTTCAAATCCAGCAGCATATCCTTTTCCGCCGACTTGCTCTTTTCTCGCGGCAGCCATTCGATTGTTGCCGTCATACTTAATTACTCGAATTGCTTTTCTCTCTAGAGAAGGGAAGTCTGTCAACTTTTTAGCAAACAGGATGGCACCCAAATTCAGTATATTATAAGATCCTGCCTCATTTTTAGCGATCATTCCATCTGCAATCAAATTTTCTATTATCTGCGCTCTCCCGTTAGGCAATTCTAAAGATAGCATGTCAAAATAAGCTGGATAATCCAGCAACCGTAAAACCATATCTTCCGAGGCGTTTTCCAAAGCAATTAATGACTCAAATGGCTTTTTTGAAAGAATTGCCCATAATTCTTTCTCTGTATCCGGAAAATCTCTCAAAGCCTTTTTGTTAGAATCAATTCTAATATAATCAACACCTCTAAATTTGACTGGCGTTGAATAAGCTGCATTAATATCTAGCAATACGACTCTCTTACCATCAACATATGCTTCGTGAAAATAAAATTGAACCTGAGGTTCCAATTGAGTGGCGATCCACAAATCCAAACTTTGATTTCCTACTTTAGCGGAAGAATGATCAAATGTTGTTCCCTCTATCACGTGTGTTTTATCATTCACACCCCAAATCATAAATCCGTGTTGTTGATTAAACAACGTAGCGGTATTAGAAAGTGCGCTGACATATTCTCCGATCATTTGCGGATCACTATTATTGCTCTTTAATTCAATCCAAGGTAATTCCGTAGTGTGACTTATAGCCTCTACGATTATTGAAGATATTAATTTTTCATCAAACGGCATAATAATTCACTCCTTGCTGTACTTATTACTATTATATCACAAAATTCAGTCAAGTAAACAATCAACTAAAAATTTTAATGAAAAACATTTTATACATACAATATATTGACAAACCGTCTTTATCGTGTCTATATGTTGATTTTTAAAGAAATAGTTTATTTTGTCAGTCAACTAAAAGTTGTCCAAATTATGAATTTGATTAAAAAGTTTTTCTCCTTTGTTAAAACTCAACACGCGTTTTAATTTACAAAAAACATCTTTCAAAAAATTCAAAAGCCGGGTGAACGTATCGCTCATCCGGCATCATAATATGTAGGTTACACCTCGCTTTTTTGATCGAAAAACCAATTTAAACAGGATTTTGTGCAAATTTGGTTGGACAAAAATCAGCGAAAACCCCAGTGTTTATGCGGTTTTTTCGAATTTTGTCCTATTATACCACATTCCTCAATTCTTCGAACTATTCCAGTTGCTTTCATATATACATTTCTCCTTAAATTACAAATTGTGTTGTTATTATCTGTAATTGTGGGAGAAATATACCGCAAGATTTACTTTTGAAATTAAATATGGTATAATAAATTTAGGATGGTGGTTTTATGAAGAAAGTTAAATTTTGGGTTTTAATTGTTGTGTTGGTTTTACTTGCTTTTGCTGATGGTTTACTAACCTTTATTAACACTCCTGATTTGTCTATGGAAGGAAACCCTTTGGTCGCAAGGCTGGGATTAGGGTGGGAAGCTTTAGCAATAGCAAATATTTTAGTTCTTGCCCTTATGTTTATAACTGCTTATTATAGCTATTTCAAATATAAAACTATATATACAAACGAAACTAAATTTACCGCGTACTGTTCGCAAATTATCTATGATAGAACTGATATGTTTTGGAAAGGTCTTATTCCCAAACATATTACTCCGTACATTGCAGGATTAGGATTCTCTGGCTTATATGCACTTATTATTGCTCGTGCAATCTTAGTTTTTGAATGGCTATGTATCACATTTAATGCAACTTGGGCAAATGCTTATTTCACTTTTAGAAATACATATTGTTTTGGTCGTGTGGATGTGTTTGTTGCTGTGGTTTTTGCAATTATCGGTGTATTTTTCTGGTTTTATAAAGAGTTCAAAAAACAACTAAACAAATAGCAAAAAAGCGAGGTGGAATTCACCTCGCTTTTACTGTTTAATAATTATTAGTCAAACCAATCTACCGGCAGTTTGATTGTGCCGTCCGAGCTTGAAGTGTTTTCCTCGGCAATGTCATTGTCGGAGCTGTTATCTTCAAAACTGCCATCTTCGGAGCTGTTGTCACCGGAAACATTTTCGTCAGAATTGCTGCCGTCAGAAACATCATCGTTAGAAACATTGTTATCAGGCGTATTGCTTTGGGTATCGCTGTTATCAAAAACATCTTCCTCAAGTTCAATACCCTGCGATGCTTTATCGCCTGACGAGGTTTTATTGTCATCTGTGCCGTCGGATGTTTCGGAAGAATCGCTATTGCCCGATAGCGTTCCCGACTGTGTGATAGAGGAACTGTCGGTTCCGTCCACGGTTGCGCCGTCTTTGCAGGCGGTAAGGCACAACAGAAAAACCATACAAAGCGATAAAATTAGCGTTTTTAAAATTTTATCATTCATTACTTATATCTCTCCAACTCGTAGGGAATGTATCCTCTTCGCCCTCAAAAGGATCTGGGCCTGTTGGACTTGTTACAATAATATCACACATATCAATCTTGATTATTTCTATCTCTGCCGCATAAAAGGGGCGCTCAATATTTGTTTTCATATTAACTTTTCCCCTTCCTTATAGAGTAGCGTTGTACGCATCGGCCGATTTACCAAAACGATAAAGCGCTAGGGCAAGATTTGCCATATTATTGCTGTTTTGCTTTGAATAAGCATAAGCGTTTACGCTGTAATTGAGTGTCTGCACGAGAATATTGTTATCATACAACTTAAATGTATAAACGGTATCAAATTCGGTAACTAAGATTTCGTCAGTGGTGTAGCTATAAACACCGGTTTCAGAATCGTAGTTAATTTCAACTAATTTATCATTTACATAAAGTTGTGTGTTTTCATTAGCAGAATTCAATTTGATAATAAGCTTGTTTACGCTGTCAAACCAAACGGTTGCCGAACGGAAATAAACAGTATCGGGTGTGCTGTTGTTAGTAGGTGACATATCCCAAGTATCATCAGGTGTCGCAGTCGATGGTGTGCCAAGACCTTTAACACCGCTTGTTGCAAGGTTGTCGGTATTGTACTTGGTATAGGTTTGTGCCGCCGCACCGTAATAGAGCATATCTGTTATGAACTGTACGAGTTCATCGCTTGGATTATCGGCGAGTAGGTTAATAGCATTTTGTTTAATACTGTAGTCGTCTTTTACGTCAATTATACCGCCGTTAATCAAAAGCTCTGCCTTAATTATATCAGCCATACGCTGTGGAGCGAGACCCGCAAAATCAAATACATATTGACCGTCAACAACAGTACCTGTTACGGTATCAATAACAGTATCGTCTATGCTAAAGCGCATTTCGAGTGTGTAATTTGAAAGGTCTTCGGCTGTTGTTATGGTCGTGCCGTATCTGATGCTAAGGTCGGCGCCTACGCTTACCTGCGCGCTACTTATTGTTGCATCAATATCAACATACTTATAAAGTGCCACTGACTTTTGTGCATTTGTATAATAACGGAAGCGATAGTTGTCTTTATTGTTTGTTGAGTTAAATGTCAAAACCTTGCCCGTGCTACCGGTTATTGTAAGCGCGCCATCAACGAGTGTTATTGTGTGGATATCTGCTGTGCCTGTTGTTATTCCGTTGCCGGTGGACAATGGTCCTATATAGGTTCCGTCTGCTGTCTTTAGAGTATATCCGTCACCCGATTTTTCAATTATAATCTTAGCGGCATCTAACGACTGTTTTGCCTTTACTACTCCGCCGTTTAATGCAACATTTTTAATAACGTTATGTGCCTGGTCAAGTGTTTCGCGGCCACCGTCAAATACGACGCTATCATTTTCATAAACTATTAGATATTCGCCCGACCAGTCGGTTTGATCTTTGGTAACCTTTATGTAATAACCGTCGGTTTCATTATCGGTTATCGTGCCGTTGGTGAAATAATAATATGTAGTAACAGTTGTTGTGCCGCCTGCAGCACCTTCGGTTAATTTGTAAAGGTGTATTGCCTTTTGATTGGTGTAAGTGCTGGATTTAAAATAACGGAAACGATAGTTGCCGCTACTCGCATTGTAACGCAAAACAGAATTACCACTGCCTACTATATGTGCGCTACCATCAGTATTGATGGTAATAGTATTGGTATATTGAGTAGAAGTGCTTGAGTTTAATTTATTTGAGTCCGCGGTGTTACCAATATAATAACCACTTGCAGATTGAATGGTTCCTGCAGTTGTGTCAATGGTGAAGTTCGCGGCATTGGTTGTATCAGTTGCTTCAATAGTTCCGTCGTTTATAGTAACAGAAATATTATTGCTTGCTGCGTCCAGCGTTGTAAGTGCACCGTTAAATGCCACGTTACCTGTTTCATAAACAATAAGATATTGACCATCGGTAAGTTCGCTGTCCGATGTGATTTTTACATATTGTTTTGTTGCTTGTGATGTGCTTTCGGTTGTTTCGCTGCGAGAATATACCGCATAAAATGTAATGTCTGCTTCAACAGTATGGGTATAATCAACCGCAAGAATTTCTGGTTTGGTTGTAGTTTCGCCGTCAAAATTGCTCTTTATCCAACCCTCAAATTTCCAACCTAGCGGCACATTACCAATATGAGTGGGAAGCGTCGTGGTGTTGCCGATATATATGTCTTCGGTTAAAGCAACCGTACCGTGCTGGCTGTAACTTACTGTGCCCTTTGCACGCTCTTTGAAGTTGATTTGAACGGTTACGTCACTTGTTGCCTCTACCGTAAAGGTGTTGACATTTTGTGTAACTGTTGCTGTACCACTTACAATTGTGTAAGGATTGGTTGAGTCAATTTCATAACCTGTAGCAGGTGTTGCTGTAATGTATTTACCACTTACTTCAACAGTACCATAGGCATCATCGTTTGACTGGGCAGTTACAACGTAAGCGATCGGGGTATCAAGCGCAGTAACGGTAATTGAGTTAAGTCTTACCTGTGCGGTAAGAGTAGACAATGTAAAGCTATCGACAGGGGTATCAAAGGTAACGGTTACAATTTTAGCGTCTTCGGTATCTGTTGCAACTGTAGCGCCGATAACAGTGCCGATAGATTCGCTTAATGCAGTCGCATACGCAGCCGTATTTGCAGTAAATTTAATCTCTTTTATTTTACCTGTGTGCTGGAGTGTTATGCTTGAATTTGCATATAGACGAACGGGGTTTGAACTATCTATTATATCATTTGTAGAGTTTGATTTGTCGTTCGTAAAGGTAAGGCCGGCGTTTGACCAAACTTGTTGTTCAGCGGTTTGAGAAACGCGTTGGTCGGTGGTAGAAAAATCAATTGTCGCATTTACCTCAACAGTGTTTTCGGTAGATCCACTGTCGCCAGAGCCGGTATCACCTGAATCGCCGCTATCTCCGGTAGTGTCGTCAACTGTTTCAAGTTTGTAAAGTGCAACTGCTTTTTGCGTGCCCCTATAGTAACGGAAACGCTCTTGTCCGGAGGTTGCGTTAAACATCAGCATATATTCTGTATTGCTTGCATTAGCAATTGTTGTTGCATCACCATCAATAGACAAACTATGTGCAAATGCAGTAGAGCCATATACTATTTTTGCATCGGTGCCGCTTTGGCTAATGTAATTACCGTTTTGAACTTTTATTGCGTATCCACTATCTAATTTTTCAAGTGTTACCGCTGCTGCTGAGGTTTCTTCACTTACGGGAATTTTACCATCACTTATTGTTACAGAAATGTTATTTTGTGCTGCGTCAGCAGTTAAAGCACCGTTAAATGCCTTGCTTCCTGTCTCGTAAACGATAAGATAATTACCCGACCAATCGGTTGGTGCCTCAGTAACCTTTACATAGTAATTACCAGTTGCATCAGTTGTTGTGTCGCCGATAGTATCATTGCCTGTAGAACCGCCACCTACGGCACCGTCACTTGCTGCATAGCCGGACGGAGTTGTATGTTGTGGAATTCCTTCTTCAAACAAGTCAAATGCAAGCTCTGGGTAGTCAACAAATACGTTACGTGTGCCTGTGATTGCTTCTACCGAGTCGTTACGACCAAGCTCCCAGGTATCAACCGGGTCTTCCTCAATCCAGGTAAGTAAAACGTCCTGACTTTCGATTACACCCTCTGTACCGAATATACCATCGGGGTTATAACCGCTACCCGTATTTGTACAGCCCCAACGAACGTATTGATAAAGTATAATACGCGCAACGTCACCACGAAGGTCATAGCTGCCTATGTTGGGGTAAAAATAACTTGTATCTGTGGCTGTACCATAAGCCTTGTTTCCGCGACTTCCGTTTTCGCTGGTTGCCGCAGGACGAAGCATCATAATATCGTTTTCGCCACTGCCTGCAAGGTCGCCCTTACTGTTAGGCCAGGTGTGTTCACGGTTCCATGTAGAACCGCTGTCCCATTCGGGACCTATCGCTACACCAGAATAGAAAGAAGATATTGTGCTGGGATCACCGCTGTTTTCGCAGTCGGTGTACATAAATAGGCCCCTTGTGTTATCGTAGGAGATTATGTACGAATGATTGTCCGTCATCAACTGCTTTAGTTTGGTGTACAATGCGCTCGACGGCACACCACTTTCGGTACTACTACCGTCAAGGGCTAACAGTTCTGACAATGTAACGCCATTTTCTGTGTAAAATGTTTCTGCGTTTGGTGACAAAAAGGTCGCATTAGTACCTCTTGTACCCCAGTTGTAAATGTAGCTGCCGTCATAAACGTAATTAACGGTGTTGGTATCGGCTGCAAATACCGACAAATTCATACCAAACAGTACGCTTGCGCACATTACAAGCGTCATCAACACAGCAAAAGAACGTTTCATTACATTTTTCATTTTGACATCCCCTTTTTCCGCATTTTTTGTAATATTTTGTAATATATAAATATAATATCACACCAAATATATCCTTGCAACATATATTTGGTGTGAAGGACATCTTTTTATGAAACATAACAAATGCCCTTTTATTTTGTTTCGACATTTTGTGATAGGTTGATAGAAACACAGGCAAAATAAATCTCCTTGTTTTTGTAACATTGATACCGTTATCTATAAAACAAGGAGATTAATACTGTGTAAGTTTACTTTTTTATTTTAAAACATCACTTTAAAATTTTATTAAGCGGTTTTTGAAGCAAGCGACGGAACAGCTTAACCGTAATGCCTACAAGCAGCGCCGAAATAACCGTTCCTTCTCTTGTGCCGTAAAGCTGACCTTTAAAGAAAACCAGAGAAAGTACAATAGAAAGCAGCACCCAGGAAACATCAAAAACTATTTTCATATTTCCAAAATCTTTCTTTGTTATATCAGCCAGCGCTTTTACAAATGCCTCGCCTGAATTGAGTATAACATCGGCAATCACGCCGAGTGTAATACCAAAACCAAGCACGATAATGCCGCCTAAAACCAATAAAAGCTGAACCGTGTATGTATCGTTTGGTATTCCACGGACCAGCCATAACCCGAAGTCTGTAAAATATCCAAACAAGAAAGACAGCGGAATCTGCAAAAGCTGCATTGGCTTAAAGTTTTTGCGTAGCAGCAAAATCTGTCCAAGCAACAAAACGCAATTTGAAATCGTGAGCCACGTTCCAAACGAGAAAAAGGTAAATTTTAGACTGACTACATTGGCAACCGACGAAATAGGGGAAACACCCAGCTCGCCGTGCTTGGTAAGCGCAACACCGAGTCCCATAAAGAACAGGCAGACAATAAACAATAAATATCGCTTTGCGGTTTCGCTTTTTGTCATATTATCACTCTTTCCTACATTGGTTTGCGTTTTACGATTGCTTCGGTAATATCTGTAAGTACAAGCTCGCCGTTTTGATTATATGCCTCTATAGTGATTTCAACTATACCGTTTTTGTGGTTGCGTTTGGTAATGCCTGTAACCACGGCTTTTGCTGTCAGCACATCATCTGCAAATACCGGCTTTAACCACTCAATTTTTGTAGATTTGCCTGCAAGCAGTTCTTCGCCAAAGAAATCTACCTCCAGGTATTTTGCCCATACTGACATAAAAGACATTACACCGGGGGCTATCAGCTTGCCAAAAGGTGTGGTCTTGGCATATTCCTCATCGATATGCAACGGGATATTATCGTAGGTAAAAGCAAAATCAAGCATCTTTTGCTTTTCTATAATGGCGGGAGCAATTTCTACCGTCATACCCATTTTAATATCATCAAAATACATAGTTTCACCTCGATAACAGTCCATCAATAAACTGCCGCGCAAGGCGGGCGCTTCTGCCGCCGCGCTCTAAAGCAAAGCGTTCGGCAAGTAAATCAAGCTCGTCCTTTGGCATATCAATACCGCTTTCTTGTGCCAGGTGATGTACAATATGCAGAAAGGTTTCCTTGCTGGGCTTTGAAAATGTCACGTGAATACCAAAACGCTCTGATAGCGACACAAGCTCTTGCATAGTGTCATTGCGGTGCACATCGTCGCCCTCGCGGTCAGAAAACTTTTCTTTGATAATATGTCGTCGGTTACTTGTGGCGTAAATCACCACATTGCTTGATTTTGCCGTAACCGAGCCCTCTAAAACCGCCTTAAGCGCGTTGAAATTATCGTCGTCTTTAAGGAACGATAGGTCGTCGATAAACAAAATAAACTTAAGAGGGTTAGCCGACAGCTCATCAAGAATTTTTGGTATGGCGCGAAGCTGGTCCTTTCGTACCTCTATGATGCGAAGTCCCTCGTCCCACAAGGCGTTAGCAACCGCCTTTACAGTAGAGGATTTTC
The DNA here is from genome assembly GCA_017466905.1 of Clostridia bacterium. GTDB lineage: Bacteria > Bacillota > Clostridia > Oscillospirales > Acutalibacteraceae > UBA737. Next base: position 33,076 of record JAFTTE010000069.1, read on the forward strand.
CTGTGCCCGCGTCACCTGTAAGCAAAATATTAGCCGCAGGCTTACCGTTAAGCAGGGCCTTGGTATTGTCGATAATAATCTGCCTTTCGCGCTCGTAGTCGATAAGCTGTGAAAGCTCGGTTTTATCGGGGTGATGCACGGGGACAATGTTGTTCTGCTCATCTACATAAAACATTTTGTTTTTTGCATAGATACCATAACCGTATTTGCCGATGTTTTCTGCTCGGTGCAGATAGATATCCTTAAGACGCAGTTCTGTAGTAGTGAACTCGGGCAAAGCCCCCTTGTATTCAAGATGCTTACAGAGCGTGTCTTTATTAAGCTCTGCTACCTCCTGTAAAACATCAAGCTCGGATACCAAAGCAGCATACATATAATTTGGTACATCTTTACTGCCGCCTATAGTCTTTACATATACATTCTCGCTGTTTGTGCAGAGTTCTTTCACGTACTCACCAAGATTGCCGCCGTTAGCATTGTAAAGCGCCGCCACAAACTCGGAGTAGCCCGAGTTTGTGGGAGTCTCGAGATACTTAAGCAGCGAGGAAATTACTGTGTCTTTTAGCAGTTCTCTGAAAATACACAGAGTTTCAAGTTTAACCTTTAAATCTTTCATATCAGTTCAAAATCGCACCCGAAGCGCCACCTGAAACAAGTGCAGCATAGCGTTTAAGGTAACCCGACAGTTCTTTGGTTTTGGGTACAAAGTTCTTTAAACGTTCACTAAGCACCGCATCGTCAACCTTAAGCTCAATAGTGTTTTCGGGAATATTGATGCTTATGATATCGCCTTCTTCTACCACGCCGATAAGACCGCCTGATGCAGCTTCGGGTGTAACGTGACCGACACATGCGCCGCGTGTTGCGCCGCTGAATCTGCCATCGGTAATAAGCGCTACGCTGTTACCGAGTCCCATACCCATAATAGCAGACGTGGGATTCAGCATCTCACGCATACCGGGACCGCCTTTTGGACCTTCGTAGCGGATAACAACGACATCACCTGCGATAATCTTACCTGCATTTATAGCCGCCTGCGCGTCCTCTTCACAGTCGAACACGCGAGCAGGACCTTCGTGCACAAGCATTTCAGGAAGCACTGCCGAGCGTTTAACAACGCTGCCTTCAGGCGCAAGATTACCCTTTAGCACCGCAATACCGCCTGTTTCGCTGTAGGGGTTTTCAACAGGGCGGATAACCTCGGGATTAAGGTTTACACAACCTGCAATATTCTCGCCTACAGTTTTACCCGTTACGGTGAGACAATCGGTATTGAGCAATCCTTTTTTGTTAAGCTCGTTCATAACGGCATAAACGCCGCCTGCCTCGTCAAGCTCCTCCATATATGTTCTGCCTGCAGGAGCTAAATGGCAGAGATTAGGTGTTTTGGCGCTGATTTCATTGGCAATATCCAGATTTAATTCTACACCGCATTCGTGCGCGATAGCGGGTAAATGTAACATACTGTTGGTAGAGCAGCCAAGCGCCATATCCACGGTGAGCGCGTTCATAAGTGCCTCACGTGTCATAATATCGCGAGGACGGATGTTTTTCTTTACCATATCCATTACCGCCATACCCGCGTGTTTTGCAAGTTCGATACGTGCCGAATAAACAGCAGGAACAGTACCGTTACCGCGAAGACCCATACCCAAGGCTTCTGTTAAACAGTTCATCGAGTTTGCGGTATACATACCCGAGCAGGAGCCACAGGTGGGACAGGTTTTACATTCATATTCACGAAGCTTTGCATCGCTGAGTTTACCTGCGTTATAAGAACCTACTGCCTCAAACATACTTGAAAGACTGGTCTTTTTACCTTCAACGCGACCTGCAAGCATAGGACCGCCGCTGACAAACACGGTAGGAATATTAACGCGTGCGGCAGCCATCAGAAGTCCCGGTACATTTTTATCACAGTTAGGCACCATAACAAGACCGTCAAAACCGTGAGCGAGTGTCATTGCTTCTGTAGAGTCAGCGATAAGGTCACGGGTTACAAGTGAATATTTCATACCCGTATGACCCATTGCAATACCGTCACAAACAGCGATAGCAGGGAAGACGATTGGCGTACCGCCCGCCATTGCGACACCCAATTTTACGGCATCAACAATTTTGTCGATGTTCATATGACCGGGGACAATCTCATTATAAGAGCTGACAATACCGATAAGAGGGCGTGATTGCTCCTCCTCAGTTAGTCCTAAAGCGTGAAATAAACTGCGGTGGGGCGCATTTTGTACGCCGTCTACAATATTTTCTTTAGACATATTTTTCACCCTTAGTTATTGATAAGTTTATCCTCGTCACTCCAACTGTAGAGCTTACGGATATCTGCGCCTACAACCTCACTCGGATGTTCGCTTGCGAGTTTTCTCATAGCGTTAAAGTGCACCTGAGAACCTGCCGAAGACATATCAAGCAGGAAGTCTTTTGCAAAAGTACCGTCCTGGATATCCTTAAGTATCTGCTTCATAGCCTTTTTGGTGTCGTCGGTTATAATTTTTGGACCTGTAATGTAATCACCGTATTCAGCGGTATTGGATATAGAGTATCTCATACCTGCAAAGCCGCTTTGATAGATAAGGTCAACTATAAGCTTCATTTCGTGGATACACTCAAAGTATGCATTTCTTGGATCATAGCCTGCCTCAACCAAGGTTTCATAGCCTGCCTGCATAAGCGCGCAAACGCCACCGCATAAAACTGCCTGCTCACCGAATAGGTCAGTTTCGGTCTCGGTACGGAAGTTGGTTTCAAGCACACCTGCGCGCGCGCCGCCGATACCTAAAGCGTATGCAAGACCTAAATCCCAAGCGTCACCTGTAGCATCCTGCTCTACAGCGATAAGACAGGGAACACCCTTGCCTGCCTGATACTCGCTGCGAACGGTATGACCGGGGCCTTTGGGCGCTATCATAATAACGTTTACATTCTTAGGCGGCTTGATACAGCCGAAATGAATATTAAAGCCGTGAGCAAAAGCAAGGGTTTTGCCTTCAGTCAGATTAGGCTCAATACTCTCTTTATAAAGAGCTGCCTGCTTTTCGTCGTTGATAAGTATCATAATGATGTCGGCTGCCTTTGCTGCTTCGGCGCTGGTCATAACCTTAAGTCCCTGTGACTCTGCTTTTGCCCAGCTTTTAGAACCCTCATAAAGACCTACGATAACATCGACACCGCTATCTTTAAGGTTAAGAGCGTGAGCGTGACCCTGAGAACCGTAGCCGATAATTGCAACGGTCTTACCGCTAAGCTTCTGTAAATCACAGTCCTGTTGATAAAAAATTCTTGCCATAATGATTACCTCTTTCTTTTTGTTGAAAATTTTATTATAAATTTATTGTTTGACGAATGGTTGTACTGCCCTTTTCAAGGGATACGCTGCCTGTGCGGCAAATTTCAAGGAGTTTATAGTCTCGCATAAGATTGATAAAATCATCTATCTTTCGCGAATCGCTTGCAAGACGCAACATAACAGAATCTTTTGAATAATCTACGGTTACCGCGCCGAAGGCCTCTGCTGCGGTGCGTATTTCTTCGCGTGTGGCGGGGTCATTCTTCATTTTTATAAGAAGAAGCTCGCAGCTTATGGAATTATCTGCGGTAAACTCTTTAATAGAGCAAACATCAGGCAGTTTATAAAGCTGATTTACAAGCTGCTGCTTATAGGCTTCCTCGCCGTCAAAGACGACCGTGATGCGCGAAAACTCGCTCGATTCGGTTTCGCTAACGGTAAGTGCGCTGATATTAAACTGACGGCGTCGGAACATACTTGTAACTCTGTTCAAAACACCGAACTGATTTCGCACCAGTACTGCTACGGTATATCGGTTCATACAGTTCCCACCTTTACAATGATATCATCCATACTGCCGCCGGGTGGAAGCATAGGAAGAACAAATTCGTCTTTATCAATTTTGCAGTCAATAATATAGGGACCGTCGGCATTAAAGGCTTTTGCAAGAGCGGCATCCAACTCTTCTTTTGTGGATACAGCCTCACCGTCCGCGCCAAAGGAACGGGCCAGAGATACAAAATCGGTCTTTCGGTTAAGAACGGTGTTTGAATAGTGCTTATCAAAAAACAATGTCTGCCATTGCCGCACCATACCAAGTACACCATTATTTAAAATAAGTATAACTACGGGAACATTGTAGCTCACGGCAGTTGCAAGCTCGTTAAGGCACATACCAAAGCTGCCGTCACCCGTTACCAGAACGCTGCGTTCTTTTGTGCCGAATGCTGCGCCTATAGCGGCACCCAAGCCGAAGCCCATTGTGCCAAGACCTCCGCTGGAAACAAAGCGGCGCGGCGCTTTAAAACTCAGGTTTTGCGCTGACCACATCTGATGCTGACCGACATCGGTAGCAACAGCAGTATTTTCGCCTAAATGTTTATTAAGCGTCAGTATTGCGCTTCGCGGAGTCAATCCGTCACGGTTATCAAGGTAGTCATTTTCTTCTTTGCGGAAGTTGTCAACCTTTTGTATCCAATCAGGCTTTTGGTCCTCTTTTAGCATAGGCAAAAGTTTTTGAAGCGTCAGCTTTACATCGCCGCGCAGTCCACAAACGGCGTTTACGGTTTTGGACAGCTCAGAGCCGTCAACATCAATATGAACAATTTTTGCTCCCGTTGCAAATTTTGCGCGGTTACCTGTAACGCGGTCATTAAAGCGAACGCCCAGAGATATTATAAGGTCTGCATTGTGCATAGCCATAGATGATGCGTAGTGTCCGTGCATTCCTTGCATACCAAGGAAGCGTGGGTGGTCGGTAGGAACACCTGAAAGCCCCATAAGCGAGCAACCGATAGGTGCGTCGATTTTCTCGGCGAGGGCCAGCATTTCATCCTGCGCATTTGCGGTAATTAAACCGCCGCCAAAATAGATGTATGGACGTTTTGCCGCATTGATGTGCTTTGCCGCTTCTTCAATACGGATATCCTTTGCAGCTCGAGGTGCTTCTGCTTGAACGGGTGGCTGAGGCTCGTATTCACATTTGGCTATCTGTACATCTTTTGGTATATCAATAAGCACAGGTCCCGGTCTGCCCGACTTTGCAAGCATAAAGGCCTCGCGAACTGTATCGGCCAGATCCTCTACAGAGCCGACAAAATAATTGTGCTTTGTAATAGGTAGGGTAACACCGGTGATATCGATTTCCTGAAAACTATCCGAGCCGATTTGTGTAGTCGGTACATTGCCGCAGATGGCAACCATCGGAATAGAATCAAGATAAGCAGTTGCAATGCCTGTTACAAGATTGGTAGCGCCGGGACCCGAGGTGGATATTACAACGCCTACCTTTCCGGTGGTTCGGGCATATCCGTCTGCGGCGTGCGCCGCGCCTTGCTCGTGAGCGGTCAGGATATGATTAATTTGCGTTTGATGAGTATAGAGGCTGTCATAAACATTAAGTATTTGTCCGCCGGGATAACCAAATACGGTGTCACAGCCCTGTTCAATTAAAACTTTTACAAGTATATCTGCGCCTGAAAGAAGCATTATATCACTCCTTTTTTAAATTTTCTAAAACTAAGTCGCCACACCTGCTGCAGCCGACTTTTGTCATACCGTCGCTCATAATATCGGCGGTGCGGTAGCCAGCATCAAGATAAGCCGAAACGGCATTTTCAATAGCATCAGCCTCTTCTGACATATCAAAGCTGTAACGCAACATCATAGCAGCGGAAAGAATCGTACCAATTGGGTTGGCAATATCCTTTCCTGCGATATCCGGCGCTGAGCCGTGGATAGGCTCATACAGTCCGCAGGTGGTGCTGCCCAGACTGGAGGAAGGAATCATACCGATAGAGCCTGTAATCATAGATGCTTCGTCTGAGAGGATATCGCCAAACATATTCTCGGTCACCACAACATCAAACTGTGCGGGATTCTTTACAATCTGCATTGCGCAATTGTCTACGAGCATATCGGAAAGCTCTACATCGGGGTATTCCTCGGCAAGTCTGTGCATCACCTTTTTCCAAAGGCGACTGCTGTCTAAAACATTGCTCTTTTCAACAGAACAAAGCTTTTTGTTTCTCTTTCTTGCGGTTTCAAAACCGATTCTACCGATACGCTCGATTTCGGTTTCACTGTATTTAAGTATATCGGTGGCAGTATCACCTTCGGTTTTATGCTCGCCAAAGTATATACCGCCGATTAATTCTCTCACGATAATAAAGTCGATACCTTTATCCACAATAGATTTCTTTAAAGGCGAAGCATCTGCTAACTGTTTCCAAATTTTTGCGGGACGGTTGTTGGAATAAACGCCCATTCCGGCTCTTAGTCTGAGCAAGCCCTTTTCGGGACGTTTGGGTCCGGGCACATCGTTCCATTTGTCACCGCCTACAGCACCAAGAAGCACGCTATCAGATTCTACACATTTTTTTAGTTCTGAATCTGGTAAAGGATCACCGTATTTATCAATAGCGCAGCCGCCCATATCCACATCGGTGTAGCTAAAGGTGTGTCCATAAAGCTCGGCAATCCTGTTAAGCACCTTAAGTGCTTGCTCTACAATTTCGGGACCGATACCGTCACCGCGTATAACCGCAATATTTTTAACCATTGGTTTCGCCTTCTTTCAAGGATTTCAATAGTCCGCCGTTTTTAATAATGTTTTGAATAAACGGTGGAAAAGGCTGCGCTTCATAGGCTTTGCCTGTGGTGATGTTGGTGATAACACCTGTGTCAAAATTGACCTTGACTTCATCACCTGCGGCAATTTCTTCTGCGGCTTGCTCGCATTCGAGTATGGGAAGACCGATGTTTATAGCATTGCGATAAAAAATACGCGCAAAGCTTTTAGCAATTACACAGCCGGTACCACAGGTCTTGATAACAAGAGGCGCGTGCTCGCGAGAGGAGCCGCAACCAAAGTTCCAACCGGCTACCATAACGTCACCCACTTGCACATTCTTTACAAACTCGGTGTCAATATCTTCCATACAGTGTAAAGCCAATTCCTGCGCATCAGGCGTATTTAAGTAACGGGCAGGAATAATAACATCGGTGTCAACATTGTCGGGGTATTTAAAAACTTTTCCTTGTGTGTTCATTATTAAACCTCCTCGGGATTAGTGATGTAGCCTGTAAGCGCGCTTGCTGCGGCAGTTGCAGGAGAGGCCAAATAAACCTCGCTGTCAACGTGACCCATACGGCCTACAAAGTTGCGGTTTGTGGTGGCGATACAGCGCTCGCCTGCGGCTAAAATGCCCATATAACCGCCAAGACACGGTCCGCAGGTAGGCGTTGATACAACAGCGCCTGCGTCAATAAATGCGGTATACCAGCCACGCTGGACACATTCGCGTAAAATCTGCATTGTGCCGGGGATTATAATGCAACGGATACCGTCGGCAATTTTTTTACCATTTAAAATTTTATAGGCGGTTTCCATATCTTCCATACGTCCGTTGGTGCAGCTGCCGATTACAACCTGGTCAATCTTGATATGTGAAAGTTCGCTTGCAGGATGCGTATTTTCGGGAAGATGAGGACAGCTAACTGTGGGAACAATTTTGGAAAGATCAATATCAATAACCTTTTCGTATTCTGCGTCAGCGTCAGCCTCGTAAACCACGGGTTCACGCTCGCTGCGACCGTTTAAATATTCCATAGTTACATTGTCAACAGGGAATATACCGTTTTTTGCGCCCGCTTCAATAGCCATATTGCAAATACAAAGGCGGTCATCTATTGAAAGCGAGTGTGCGCCGTCGCCTGTAAATTCCATACTCTTGTAAAGCGCACCGTCAACACCAATCATACCTATAATTGTAAGAATAACATCTTTACCGCTGCAATTTACAGGCAGCTTGCCTGTAAGATTAAACTTGATAGCAGAGGGCACCTTAAACCAAGCGGTACCCGTCGCCATACCGGCTGCCATATCGGTAGAGCCTACACCTGTCGAGAATGCGCCAAGCGCGCCATAGGTGCAGGTGTGAGAGTCGGCGCCTATAATACAGTCGCCCGCGGTTACAACACCCTGTTCGGGCAGTAATGCGTGCTCAATTCCCATTTTTCCAACATCATAAAAATGGCTGACACAGTGGCTACACGCAAATTCGCGACAGGTTTTTGACTGTTCGGCTGCCTTGATATCCTTGTTAGGTACAAAGTGGTCAAGTACAATAGCTACACGATCTTTATCAAAAACATCGGTAAAGCCTGCCTTTTTAAACTCGTTAACAGCAACGGGGGTTGTAATGTCGTTGCCGAGCACTATATCAAGTTTTGCGCTGATAAGCTGACCTGCAACAACTTGGTCGAGTCCTGCGTGGGCTGCTAATATCTTTTGAGTCATTGTCATACCCATTATTCATTATCTCCTTTTGTCATATTGTGAAATGCGCTAAGCAATGCATTTGTGCTGGCGCGAATAACGTCAGTATCGGTGCCTGCGCCCCAGAACATTGTTCCGTCTTCGCGCAAAAGACCGATATAAGAAGCTGCAACACTGTGAGAGCCCTGACCTTGCATACTGTGCTGGGTAAATACTTGCAGGGTGTATTCCTCGCCTGTGTAGGCTTTAAGCGCGTTGTTGACGGCGCTTAAATGTCCGTTGCCCTCGGCTTCCATTTCTGTTTCATTACCGTCATTCATAAATGTGATATTAATTTTTACAGTATCGTTTTCACTCATAAAGTCAAAATCTGTAACGTCAATACCGCAGTCAAGATTTAAGTAATTTGCGGTGAAGATATCCAAAACCTCGTCAGGCTTTAATTCTTTATGCTCGTGGTCGGAAACACTTTTACACATATAGCTGAAATGCTCACGCATTTTTGCAGGCAGATTGTAGCCAAAGGTCTGCTCAAGCAGATAGCCTATACCGCCTTTGCCCGACTGTGAATTTACACGGATTACATCGGCATCATATGTACGGCCGATATCCTTTGGGTCAATTGGAATATAGGGAACATTCCACTGATGCAGCTTGTTTTTGCTACGGTATTTCATACCCTTGGCAATAGCGTCCTGATGACTGCCCGAGAATGCGGCAAATACCAACGCTCCTGCATAGGGCGCTCTTTCATAAACGTGCATACGGGTGCAGCGTTCGTATTTTTCAACAAGTTCGTTCATATTTGAAAGGTCAAGACAGGGGTCAACACCGTGTGAGTACATATTCATAGCAAGTGTGATGATATCCACATTACCGGTGCGTTCGCCGTTGCCAAACAGTGTGCCTTCTACACGGTCAGCACCTGCAAGAAGCGCGAGTTCGGTATCGGCAACACCTGTGCCGCGGTCATTATGCGGATGCAATGAAAGGGTTACAAACTCGCGGTATTTGAGGTTTTCGCTCATATATTCTACCTGAGACGCATAAACGTGGGGGAGACTCATCTCAACCGTTACAGGCAGATTGATGATAACGTTGTTGTCTTCACTTGGCTCCAACACATCAAGTACTGCGTTGCAAACCTCAAGTGCATATTCAGGCTCGGTACCTGTAAAGGATTCGGGCGAATACTCAAAACGGAAGTTGCCGTCGTACTCTGCCGCCAATTTCTTGACAAGCTTTGCGCCGTCAACGGCAATCTGCTTGATTTCTTCTTTACTCTTTTTAAAGACTTGTTCACGCTGCGCCACACTTACAGAATTGTAAAAATGAATAATTGCGCTGGGTGCGCCTTTACATGCGTCAAAGGTTTTGCGGATGATATGCTCACGGCATTGTGTGAGTACCTGAACGGTAACATCCTCAGGAATCATATTATTGTCAATCAGTGTACGCAAAAATTCGTATTCGGTTTCACTTGCTGCAGGGAAACCAACCTCAATTTCTTTAAAGCCAACATCCAGCAGAACCTTATAATACTCAAGCTTTTCCTCAAGACTCATAGGAATAACAAGGCTTTGGTTGCCGTCGCGCATATCAACACTGCACCATACGGGTGGTTTTTCGATATGGTCTTTTTCTACCCATTTATTATAACTTTTATCTACGGGGAAGTACCCCACTCGGTATTTACTTGAATCCATCATAACGTTTTACTCCTTCTCTGCAATTACTTCTACTTCGACCAAAGCGCCTTTTGGAAGGTCTTTGACTGCTACGCAACTTCGCGCAGGTTTTTCTGTAAAATACTGCGCATATACTTCATTAAATGCGGCAAAATCTGCCATATCGTTTAAAAAACATACGGTTTTTACAGCTTTTTCAAGGTTGCTGCCTGCCGACTCTAAAACTGCTTGTAGATTTTTGCAAACCCTGTGCGTTTGCTCGGTAATGTTTTCACCCTCTATCAGTCCCGTTTTGGGATTCAGAGGAATTTGCCCTGATGTAAAAATAAGGTTACCCACACATACTGCCTGTGAGTAAGGTCCGATTGCCGCCGGAGCCTTGTTTGTGCTTACTTTTATACTCATAAATTATACTCCTTTACACTATCTTAAATCCTTCGTTTCGTAGGGACTGTGTGATCAAATTAACATGCTCGAAATCTCTTGTTTCCATTTCGATACGGAGGAAACATCCGTTTACACTTTCGGTATTGCCCTTTTCATAGTGAACGCCTGTTACGTTACCGCCGCAATCGGCTATAATACGGGAAATATCCTTCAGCTGACCGGGTTTGTCGATAAGCTCGATAAGCAGGCTTGATGAACGTCCCGAATTAAGAAGTCCGCGGTCAATAACACGGGAAAGGCTTGTAACATCAATATTGCCGCCCGATACAACAGCAACTACACGTTTGCCCTTCAAATCGAATTTGCCTGCCATAACTGCTGCTACTGCCGTAGCGCCTGCGCCTTCGGCAATCATCTTTTGTTTTTCTATTAGCGCCAAAATTGCCGAAGCCACCTCGTCATCGGTGACAAGAGCAATTTCATCAACATATTCTCGAACTAAAGCATAGGTGTTTTCGCCGGGCTTTTTAACAGCGATACCGTCTGCTATGGTAGAAACTGAAGAAAGGCACTCGATTTCGCCATCCTTTACCGAGTTATACATACTCGCAGCACCTTTAACCTGCACACCGTAAATTTTAACAGAAGGTCTGATTTGTTTTGCGGTATAGGCAATACCCGAGATAAGTCCGCCGCCGCCGATTGGTACTACGATGGCATCTATATTGTCAAGGTCGTTTAATATTTCAAGTGCAATGGTTCCCTGACCCGCAATAACATTTTCGTCATCAAAGGGATGAACAAAGGTATATCCTTCACTTTCTTTAAGCTCTAATGCCTTTTGGTAGGCATCATCATAGCAGCCTTCCACAAGGCATACATCGGCGCCAAAGCCTTTGGTCGCCTCCACCTTGGAAATAGGTGCGCTGTCAGGTAAGCAAATTAAAGATTTTATTCCATTTTTGGTTGCGGCAAGCGCCACACCCTGCGCATGATTGCCTGCTGAGCAAGCGATAACGCCCTTTTTCTTTTCTTCCTCAGAGAGCATCGCTATTTTGTATGCTGAGCCTCTTACCTTAAAAGAGCCGGTAATTTGTAGGTTTTCAGGCTTTAGGTATAGCTCACAATCAGGAGCAATACCATAGGCACGGACCACATTCGTTTCACGAATAATGTTTTTAAGCACCGATTGTGCGTTGAATACTTGGTCTAAAGATAACATTTTCATTCCGCCTTTCTTATCTTAAGTCTATGCGTCAGATTTTGCTTTAAGGCAAAACAAAAACCCGCCTCAAAGCCTTTGATTGCTTTGAGACGGGTGTAAATCAGAATTTGCACTCGCGGTACCACTCAAATTGCGGAAAACAATCCGCCACCTCTTCGAAGTCATATAACCTCTATGCACTGACGTAGCATACACGGGAAACGCCTACTGGGGATCATACCTTTCGGGCTTCCGGCTCGGAAGTGATGGGAATTTCTATCTTATTTTATCGGGATTGCACCATCCCCGACTCTCTAAAAAAATAACTAATAGATTCCGTCTTCGTCGTAGCCTTTGACTTGGTCGAAGTCAAACAACCTCTATGCACTGACGTAGCATACACGGGTCGCCCTACTTTATTTACAGGTTCAGGCTTCCGGCTCGGAAGTGAGAGGACGAGGATATATAACACACTGATTTGCACCAACCATCAGTTCTCTGTAATGCTTTTCTCCAGGACCATTCTTCGTCATAGCCTTTAACAATATTAAATTTGTGATACATTTTACTACTTTAAAGTGATAATGTCAAGTGTTTTTTAAAAAAATTAACATATTATTTGTTATTGTAATTGACTTGATTTTACGTGTTCTTGAAATGTTCATAAATCTGTTGTATAATTAACTGAAGCAAATATGCACAGGAGGCTGCTATGGAAGATATAAAAAGTATTGTCGCCAAAAACATAACGGAACTCAGACTCCTTAATAATATGACACAAATGGAGCTTGCAGAAAAACTTAATTATTCGGACAAAACCGTATCCAAGTGGGAGCGCGCGGAATCTTCACCCGATATATCCGTCCTTGTTGAAATTGCCGACCTGTTTGGCGTTTCGCTTGATTATCTGGTAAGAGCAGAAAATATTGACGAGAGGGTTAAGGAGAATAAGCAAAAGCAAACAAAATATAATCGCAGAGTGATTTCCTATATTTCAGAGAGTGTGGCTTGGATTGTTGCTATTCTTGCGTTTATCATCACCTCGCTGATTATAGGGGAAACCACATTTCAATGGCTTTATTTTATATACGCCTTGCCGATAGTTATGGTTATAAAGCTTATTTTTAATTCGATTTGGTTTAACCCTCGGCATAACTACTTAATCATTTCGGCGCTAATTTGGTCGATACTCGCCACTATACATATTACTTTTTTATATTTCGATATAAATGTTTCTTTGATATATCTTTTGGGAATCGCTGGACAGATAGTTGTAATTCTGTGGTCATTTATCAAGAAACCAAAAACAAAATAAGAATATCAGAAAGAAAACGCCCTGTTTCGCTGTGAAAACAGGGCGTTTTCTTGTAATTCTACGAAATGTAGAGTCGTCAGTAGAAAAATTC
>JAFTTE010000070.1 GCA_017466905.1 Clostridia bacterium
CCAGTTATATTTGCTTCGCAAGTGATATTGGGCTTCGCCCAGTTTTAAGGGCGAATATAATATCACTGAAACCGCAGGTTTCAATATCACTTTCTCGAAGAGAAAATATCACTCCGTCGAAGACGGAATATCACTAAAAACTAACTGTTATGTGAGAGTTCGAATTCATACGCAAAACTGCCGAAGATATCTTTTTTGTAGCCCATAGACAAAAGAAAAGAGTTCGGTGTCTGCTTCGCAGACAAATTTATAGGATTTCGCAAAATGCCTATTTAGGAATAAACTTTATATCAATGCTTTATATTTAAGTTGGATATATTACCCCCTTGAACTTGTGTCCAAGGGGGTAACTTTATATGTAGGGTTTTTGGATTGTTATATTTTGCTTCTGCGCAATTTCACATATTGAATTATGGCAGGTGAAAAGAATTCCCTGACCGTTTGCGCAAAATTCTTTTAAGAACTTTATCGCTTTTTCAGTACGGGTGTCGTCATACTGTGATAGTGAATCGTCAAGAAAAATAGGTAGAGGATTATCGTTTGAAATAAGCTTGGTTATCGCAATGCGAAGGCTCAAATACGCCTGATGGGTGGTACCAAGGCTTAAATAGCCTAATTCGCGTGTGCCGAAAATATCGGTTTTTTCAACCGAGATATCAAGCGTATCTGTAATACTTACGCTTTTATATTTACCGTCGGTAAGGTTGGCAAATATGTTATGGGTGAGTGACTCAAGCTCGTTGCCGTAACCGCGCCGTAGCTCGTAAAAGCTATCCTCTAGAACCGATAATGCTAAATCTGCAGTGTCACAGAATTCTTTTTTTGCATCAAGCTTTTCTTGAATTTCAGCTATTTTACGTTTTAGCTCCTCAGGGTTCTCAGAGTGTTTAAAAGAGGTTTTAAGCTCGGTTGCAATTACGGTTAATGCCTCTTTTAATGTCGAAAGCTTTTCAGCAACGTTTTCAAATTCGACTTTTTTCGCATCAAAATCAATATTGCTTAAAGTGTTTGAATACTGCATTGCATCAAGCTTTGCCTGAGCCTCGGCATAGTCGATATTGCCTAAAAATTGGCTTGCCGTTTTAAGCTGTAGCTTTATTTCTTTTTGGTTTTCGGTTTTTTGTTTAATTTCTTTAAGCAATTCCTTGGCTTTTTCTATACTGTTAATACCGCTAAACCCGTGCAAAAGTCCTAACAATTCTGTTTTAGCAGATTCGGTTTTTTCTTTTTCGGTATTAAGAGTATCATTTTTTTCGGCAAGGTCAGCCAGACGTTGCGATTTAACAGCGGCATCTGCGTGAAGCACAGAGGATAGCGTATTGATGCGCGCGTTGAGGTTGTTAATTTGTTCTTGGATAAGGTTTTTTGCGGATTTTGCTTCCGCTAATGCTGTATTTGCAGAGGTAAGTTCATTTTGTGCAAAGGTTATGGCTGACGTATTTTTAGGGCGTATTATAAACGAGAGTGTAAGCAATACAGCCGCTGCGCCGCAAAGAATTGCGGCAATAATCCACGAAACAAAATATGCAGTCATACCACCAAGAGCAGCAAGAACAATTGATAAAATTAAAAGCAGAGGATTAATTGCTGATTTTTTGTTTTGTGCTTGTGCAAGCTTTAGCTTACATTCTTCTACCGAATTGTTAAGCGCTGATTCTTTTTGTTCAAGTCCTGTCTTTTGATCGGCAAGCTGGCTTAAATCAGAGGTTAATTTGTCAATTTCTTCCTTAGCGCTTTCTGGCGAAGACGCATTTTGAAGCTCTATCGCTTCTTTTATCCGTGCGATATCGCTGTTTATCTGCTGGATGCGCTCAGCACTTTTTTCGTATTTACTAATACAAAAATCTATCTTTTGGGCATATGCTTCGTTAATAATTGCTCCGTCGGCGAGTTTTAAGCTGTTGTTAAGCTCATCTAACTTGCGTTTTGTTTCTAAAAATTCGGTAAGCTTTTCACGGTTTTTAAAATCCTGTTCGAGTTCAATTATTGACTTAAGCTCGCTGTATTTTTTACAAAGGATTTCATACTCTGCACGTTTTTCAGCTGCGGCATCATTAAGACGTGATTTGGTCTTAGCATCCTCATCTGCCTTTTCAAGCCTTGTGTTAAGGTCAGAAAGTGTTTGAAGATCCTCGTTGTAAGAGCCGGTTCTTCCGCTTTTTGAAATAATTTTTGTGCGGGCGTCAAAAATGTTTTTTTGTATTTTTTTGTAAGATACGTCTTCTGTACCTGTGATGGCAATGTTGGAAAGCTTGCCGTTAATTTCGCTTGCAGCGGTATCGTCTTTGATAAAATCTCCGTTTCCAATAAACAGGCTGCGTTCAAATGCGGCGGCAGACATACCAAAAAATCGAGAGCCGATATTTTCGCCTGCGGGGGTCGATTTGCCGCTGTCTAAATCAGTAAGTGTTATGCGGTCGGTAGAGTCGGATTTGCGAAATTCGCGTTCAAGACAGTATTTTTTATTACGGTCTTCAAAATATATGCGACCGGCCATAGCGCTGCCGTCCCAAGGGGTATATTTAAGACGTACACTTTCAGAAAGAGCCTTGGTGTTTCTGCCGGTGCCGAAAAACATAGCCTTTACAAAGGCGAAAACTGTGCTTTTGCCATCCTCGTTATTGCCAAAAATAACATTTAAGCCGTCATTTAGTTCTAATGTAAAGTCTTTTAAACCGCCAAAAGCGGATATGTAAATTTTATTAATCTTCATCAAACGATACCTCTCCGCTAAAGGCTTTAAGTCCTAAATTGAGTGCCGCTTTAAGCCTGTCTTTTTCGGTTTGTTCTGCTTCATTTATTTTTGCAAGCATATTTTTAACAAAAATACCCTTTAAGGTCTTTTCCTGCGCCAGCAATTCAAAATCAACCTTTATTTCGGTTTTGTTTTTCACTTTTGCAAAATATACCGACTCGTTCAAGCGACTTATGATTTCGGGCGCAGAAATATCAGCCGTTTCATCAACATAACCCGTAAGAATTATTTTATATAGATTGTCGGCAAAATTGTCGGAGTATTTTTGTTTAATTGTTTCGATTATCCGAGCAGCAATTTCGTTAGGGGTTAAGAGACCGCCAATATCAATGCTTTCGCATATATGCATTCTTTTAGCGGTTGGAACAAATTGCAGTTGGCAAGTGCCCTTTGAAATCTCACCAAGATAAACGCCTTTTTCACCCAGTTCGTCAAAGCCCTGACCCTCAGGACAGCCGCAGTAAGACAGATATGTGTTACCGATTTTTCCTATGTCGGTGCGTTTGTGTACGTGACCCAGCGCGATATAATCCATACCGCTGTTTTCGATAAATTCACTTATTATTGAGTTGTAATCGGAGCCAAGGTCAGCTCTTAACTCACCGTGAATACACATAATATTAATAAAATTATCATCGGTATCAAGTGAAAAACGCGGCTGACCTTGCATATAGACCTCTTTAAAGGATTTGCCGTATACCCGTGTATTAAGGTTGGCAAATTCAATACAGCTATCCCTTGTGTCTAACACATAAAGATTTTCGGGCAGGGGATATTTTTTAAAGGGTGATTCATGGTTTAGTGGGTCGTGATTACCTGCTGCAAAAACAATTTTTGTATCGGGGATTTCGGCAAAGCACTCGAAAACTCTATCAATAAATGTTTTTTCAACCGAATTTGAATTGAATAAATCACCTGCTATGAGCAAAATATCAACATTGTTTTCTTTGGTAATATTTATTATCTTCTCAAAGGTGATAAGAGTTTCTGCCTGGCGGCTAACGGAGCGTGTGCCTAAAAAGCTTTCTGCGGCGCCTATATGTATATCGGCGCAGTGTAATATTTTAACAGAATTCATATATAATTTCCTTTGTGTATAGTATATTTACAGTATAACACTTTTTTCGACATATTTAAAGAGTTATTTGCCGAATAGTTTTAAAATTTGACCGAACAGAGCATATTTGTTGTAAAATAAATTTCAAGGTGATAAGATACAAGCGAAAGGAGATGGTGCTATGAAATGTACGGTAATTCTGGATAAAACCCGTGAAGAAGAAATTTTAATTTACGCGCACCAAAGAAATGAAATTATTGATAAAATTGAGCGTATGGCGACAGATGTAACACCACAACTTATTGGTTATTCAAGAGGTGAGATGGTAAAGCTTGACATTAAAGATGTTTACTGTTTTACCGTAGACGGTGGTAAACTTTTTGCAGTTTGTGAGAATGAAAAATATTTGTTAAAGACAAGGCTTTACAATGTTGAGGATAGGCTTGATAAAGGCTTTATCAAAATAAATCAATCAAGCATTGCAAATATAAGTAAAATCCAGAAGTTTGACGCATCTATAAGCGGTACGCTTAAGGTGATTTTTAAAAACGGATATACAGATTATGTTTCAAGAAGAAATATTAAAAAAGTTAAAGAAAGGATTGGATTATAACAATGAATAAATATGTTAAAGAATTTTTGCACAGAGGGTTAGTTTTTGGCGGCTTTGGTCCTATTATAACGGCAATTGTAATGCTGATTTTATCACATACAATAAATGATTTTTCACTCACAGGCAATGAAATGTTTTTAGGTGTTGTTTCAACCTATATTTTGGCCTTTGTTCACGCGGGAAGCAGCATTTTTCACCAAATCGAGCATTGGTCCGTTATGAAATCGTTGCTTGGTCAATTGGGTACGTTGTATGCGGCATATGCTATTTGTTATCTTATCAATTCGTGGATACCGTTTGAGCCTGTGGTATTAGCAATATTTACAGGTGTATTTGTGGTTGGCTATCTTGTAATATGGGGAATAGTTTATTTGTGTGTAAAAAACACAAGTAAAAAATTGAGTGAGAAATTGGTATAAATTTGTAGACTTTTGTTTCCTTGTGTGATATACTCAAACTAACATATGAGGGGATAAAAATTATGGGATTTTTTAAACAAAAAACAAATATAATTTTTTTGTTTGTAATATTCTTGCTTGTGGCAGTTCTGTCGGGTATTTCATATTTTGCTTATGAAAAGCACAACGATTATGTTGCTGTATCTGCAAGCCTGTCTGATAATAGCACAGCACTTGAAGAAGCGCAAAAAAAGATTGACGAACTGACTGCAAAAATTGCTGAATACGATGAGGGTGTAATAAAAAGCGAGCAGGAAAAGGCAGAGCTTAACTCACAGTTACAAGCGGCTTTGCAAGAAAAAGCGAAACTTGAGCAAGAAAACAGCAATTTAAAGAGCGAAATTGAGCAATTAAAGACTGAAAAACGCAGAGAAGAGCTGCAAAAGGCTATTGCTCTTAAAAATGTGAACCAAGCAGATACCGCCGAGGGTGGTATCTGCTATCTTACGTTTGATGACGGCCCGTCAGACAACACCCTTAAAATTTTAGATATACTTGATGCTTACGGAATAAAAGCAACCTTTTTTGTTGTGGGTACTTCAAAGCAAGAGTATATGCCGCAGATAGTAAGCCGCGGTCACGCAATAGGGTTACATTCTACTACGCATAAGTATGATGTGATTTATAAAGATATTAACAGCTATCTTGCCGATATTCAGCAGATTTCGGATATTGTTTATAACACGACGGGTGTGCGCAGTAATATAATTCGTTTCCCCGGTGGCAGCAGTAATATGGTAAGCGCAGGGTATTGCAAGGGGATTATGACCGACCTGACTGTCAGAATGCCAAGCCTTGGATATTCATATTACGATTGGAATGTAAGCTCGGGTGACGCAAATGCCGCGCGCGTTCCTGCTCAAACCATTGTAAATAATGTGTTAAACGGCGCCAAGGGCAAGAGTAGTATCTGTGTTCTGATGCACGACAACGGCGGCAAGACCACTACCGTTGAGGCACTGCCTGCAATAATTGAGGGACTTGACGCAATGGGTTTTCGCTTTGCGCCCCTTACCGCCGAGGTTTTCGGCTTTCATCAAAAGGTAAATAACTAATTCTACAGACTGCGCCGCAATAGTGACGCAGTTTTTCTTTATAAAATGTGAAAAATGAGATTTTTCTTTTTGTCCCAAAAGGCATTAGAGAATTGTCTAATATATAGAATGATGGTATAATTGTAATGTTTAATATGATATTGAGAGGGGGGATGATGATTTGGAAAAATACTATTTAAAATACAAAAATGATGTATTTCGCTTTGTGTTAAGCATAGTTAAGGATATACCCTTAGCAGAGGATATTACACAAGAATGTTTTTTAAAATTGTTTGAAAATCAAAAAACAATAAGAGATTTTTCCAAAATCAAATCCTGGCTGTTTACAACAGCAAAAAATCTCTCAGTTACGTCACTAAACAAAAAAAGATTTTTAGAATTAAGTGATGAAGATGTTTTGGCTCAAGAAAACGATAGTTATAAGTTAGAATATTTAGAATTGATAAGTCCTTTATCAGATGATGAACAACAACTGGTTTCGTTAAGAATCATCGGTAAATTTAAGTGGAAGGAAATTGCTGAAATATCAGATTGTTCAGAAGAAGCGATAAAGAAACGATACCAAAGAGCATTACATAAATTAAAAGAAAGAATAACGGAGGTATAGCAATGAAAAAAACAGAAAAAAAACTAAAAAAAAGCGCCAAGTTATTACCTTCTATGCAAAAAGAGATAGTTTTTCCGGACGGGATTGAGCTGCTCAAAAAAATTAATAAAAACATTTTTTACAAGGTAGCCCTTGCCGCTTTATCGTTAGGGATATGCTTTGGTATAACCTTATCTGTCGGGGCTCAGGTAAGCGAAAGGGTTGCTGAATTTTTTAAAAATGTAGCAAAAACCGAATCAACGCCAACTGAGCAATCAAGTGAAAGTGATACAAGTTCTGAAATTACAGTTGAATCAACGGCACCAAAAGAACCGATATCTTCCGAGGAACAAACATCTTCAAAGCAGCAAACAACTTCGCAGCAGCAAACAACTTCAAATCAATCAGCACCCTCACAGCCCGCAATAGAAGAGAAGTTTGAATACACTCCTTTAGGCGAAAAGGAAAAGGGAGTGGGTTATTACACCTATGAACTCGATGGAACTATCATTGATTGGTTTGTCGAAGGCGAAGTAGTACATACAATTTTTGAAGACGATAATCGCTACAGTATTTTTGACACCGTTTCGGGAGAAATCATTTCTGATTATGAATTAAGCGACAGACCTGCAGAAATTCATAATCGTGAAAACGAATTATGGATATCATACCCTGATTTGCAGTGTATTAAAATATATGACAAGCAGTCATTTGAAGTGAAAAATACAATTGATTTGCAGCATACTGTTTCATCCTTTGACGTATATGGTGATTATATAATATATACCGAAGATGATCAGCATGTAAAAGGCTATAGATATAATTTAAAAACAGAAAAAACAGATATTATAAAACCCGACGTTGGATTTAGTTTTTATTATGCAGATGTGTTGGTTAACAATAAATTGGGATTAGTATATATCTGTGATTCATACAGCACCGGCTCAAAAGTTTTTTGTTATGACATTGAGACGTTAGAACTAAAATCAAAATTCCGTAAAGATAATTATGGATACGCTAATAGAAAAAGACGAAGCTTTTTAGTTGGAGATTCTTTATATTGGGGCGAATTTAAAATTGACCCAACAGATGTATCGAAAATAATAGCACAGTATACAGGTGCATATGATGCAGGTATGCTTCATGTTGATGAACTTTTTGTTGCTACGACAAATGGCATATATTTGAGGGAAACATGTGAACAAATAGTTTCAGGTAATTTTGGTGCTTTTTATTCTTCGATTGCAATTACCGAATCAGGAAATATATTTATATCTGAATTTGAAAAAATTTATATTTTTGTAAGCGAAAACGCTTTGGAATCATAAGTGTATACCAACAAATACAAGGAGAACAACAAAAGAAAACATTACAAAAGTTTAACTTTACACGATCGTTTAAAAATGTTAAAATTTTTGTAGAATAAGTTGAGGAGGTAACTTGTAATGAAAAAGATATTCAGTTTAATAATAGTGATTGCTTTAATATTTACTCTGTGTTCCTGTAAAAAGATTAACGATGATGTTTCAAGCAGCATTTATAGTGAATCAACTCACAGTTCTGAAACAAATAGCGTAGCAAGTGAAAAAAAAGAATCTGCTGCTTCTACAACCGAATCAGATGATACCACTTCAAATATAACTGCATCAACTCCGGTAGACAATACAAGTTCTGAACCTGTTATTGATAATACATCAAAAGAAGAATCTGAAAATAAAATAGTTGATGACACCTCAGAAGAATCCAGGGATACAAGTTCCAATGTTGTAATAATCGATCAACAGCCAACAATAGTATCTCTTCCCTTAGGAAAAGGAAACCATCACAGCAACATAATTGATTCACAAGGTAAAATTGCATATAGCGGCGAATGGATTTTTTATTCCAATGGTGATGAAGATGGTGCGCTATATAAAATTAAAGAAGATGGAACAGCCAAGCAACGAATAAGTGCCGACAAAAGTTGCAAATACATAAATGTTATCGGGGATTGGATTTTTTACAAATGCAATAATACATCGCTTGAGTATGTATATGATATAGTAAAAATCAAGATTGACGGAAGCGAGAGAAGCGTTGTAACAAGTAGTTTTTCGATAACGTATGTTTATGTTTGCGATAAAAAATTATATTATAAACACGATACCGGTTTTTCAATTATTGATTTAGAAACCGGGGAAAAAACTCTTTATAACGACGAAAATTACTATGTGCCGTATGTAGAAGGGGATTGGGTGTATTTCCTTGATTCTTATGATTCTTCCTATAGGTATGGAAAATTGTGTAAAAAGCGTCTTGGAGGAACTGAAAAAATTCAGCTTACGGACTATAACGCACGTAAATTTAATGTGTATGATGGTTGGGTGTACTACACTGATTTTAACTTTTCAATTCGCAGAGTTCGTATTGATGGAACTGAAGACAGTGCGGTTTTTTCTGATGGATACGTCAATTTGTTTAATGTGTCTGACGGCGTAATATACGCCGGGGGCAGAGAAATTTTTAAAATTGAACTTAATGGAAGTTCCTATACAAAATTTACTACCGGCATAGTTGCTGATTTTCTTTTCACGGTAACCGATAAATATATATATTATGAAGTTAGTGGCAAAACACATAAAATTGCAAAGGACGGCCAAAAAGAACAATTGATTGATATTCGTATATTATGATTTAATTAAAAAACACAATACGGATTACAGTGTAACTTGAACACAAGGGGACGGTTTTCGTCTATAATTAATCAATAGTTTCTCTACATAATTTCCTTGACTTTAATCACCGCTAAAGGTACAATTATCTTTGGCGGTGATTTTTTTGAAATCTAAGGTTATTAAAATTGACCGTTTGTTTGTTGTAAAAAGCATACTTGTATGTCTTTTTTTATTATATACACTTATGATTATTGATTTTACACTTATAAACGATAGTTTTGGCAGAAGCATATCCAATATTTTTCTGGCGGATAAGGCTACCGTAAACGAATACCTATCACAAAAGATAAATCTTGTTCCGTTTGCTACGGTAAAGCTTTTTATTAAAGCGTATAAGGATTCAAATCTTGACACATTGGTTGTGATAGAAAACATATTAGGCAATCTTTTCGTGTTTATGCCGTTTGCGTTTTTTGTGCCTTATATTTTCAAACGCATAAATTCGGCCTTTAAATTTTTACTTTGTATCTCGGTCAGCGTTTTGATTATCGAGGTTTTGCAGATTGTGTTCCTGACGGGTTCTGCCGATATTGACGATTTTATTTTAAATGTTGCAGGGGCTATGCTGGCATACGGCGTGTTGAATGTTCCTAAAATAAAACGTACTGTAAATAAATTTTTGTTTGGTGAAGTAAATGAAACTAAAGGCTAATGCAAAAATTAATCTGACACTTGATGTTATTGGAAAGCGTGACGACGGCTATCATCTTATTGATTCGGTTTTTCAGTCGGTATCACTTTGTGATGAAATCAGCGTTGAAAAATGCGATGCTATTGTTGTACGCTGCACAGATAGTACAATAAGTGATAAATCTAATATCGCTTATAAAGCAGCCGAAAAGTTTTTTGAATATGTAGGTCTTAACGGCGGCGCGGAAATTGTTATACAAAAGCACATACCGCTCGCCTCCGGTATGGGTGGTGGCAGCGCCGATGCTGCCGCGGTTATAGTAGCACTGGATAAGCTCTACGGGACAAAACTAACCAAGACACAACTTTGTGAAATCGGTTTGTCTGTTGGCGCTGATGTTCCTTTTTGCATTGTCGGCGGTACGGCGCGTGTTGGCGGTATAGGTGAAAAAATGACTAAACTGCCCGATATGCCTGACTGCGCGGTTTTGCTTATAAAGCACGGTAAAAAGCTGTCAACCGCTGATATGTATAAAAAAATTGACTCTTGCCCACAGACAGAGTGTTATACACAAACTGCTGTTGAAGCAATAGAAAAGGGCGATTTAAACAGGTTATGTCAAAACGTTTCAAATGCATTTTCAGCCGTTTTTGACAATACCGAACTTATAAATGATATAAAAGCTACTAATCCGCAGGCGGTATCGCTTTCGGGTAGCGGACCTACCGTGTTTGCGATATATAATAATATCGCTGATGCAGACAAAGCAAAAAACACGCTACAACAAGCGGATTATAAGCCAATAATCGCAACTCCGTCAAAAAACGGAATAATATTTGAATAAAAAATATACTTCTGTCAATATTGTGTTTAAGATTATTTGACAGGAGTATTTTTATGAAAACAAAGACAAGAAAAAACATTGAACTTAGAATATTGTTTGGGCTTATTTGCACCATTGCGCTCAGCTTTGCGCGATTTGAGGTGCGATGTGACGAACTCAGGCAAAACGTATTGCGATTACATATAATCGCAAATTCTGATGAGCCGGAAGACCAGAGCCTGAAACTTGCTGTGCGTGACGAAATACTTAAAAACTCGACCGATATTTTTAAGAATTGCAGTGATGTAACTACAGCTTGCAAAGCCGCAGAAACACAGCTTGATAATATCAGTGCCATAGCAAACAGTGTTATAAAACAAAACGGATTTAATTATGCCGCTGATGTTTCTGTGGGTGACGCGTATTTCGATACACGCGAGTATGATGATTTTACATTGCCCGCAGGTACTTATAAGTCACTTATAGTAAATTTAGGCGATGGAAAAGGTAAAAATTGGTGGTGTGTTGTATTTCCGTGCGTGTGCGTGCCCACCGCTGACGCAAGTTTGTCGGACAGTGTGTCAGATGAGGCTGCCGATACGGCAGAAAACGCGCCCAAATATGAAATAAAATTCAAAAAAGTAGAAATTTATGAGCAATTCAAGAAAATATTTTCAAAAAAGTAATATTTTTTTAAATTAATACTTGCATTTTTAAAACTAATGTGGTAAAATTCCAATGTTACAATGAAAGAAAGGGGTGACAAGGATGAAGGAAGGTTTACATCCTCAGTACAAAAAGGTAACAATTAAATGTGCTTGTGGTGCCGAATTCGAGACACGCTCAACAAAGAAGGATATTCGTTTGGATATTTGTTCTAAATGTCATCCGTTTTTCACTGGTAAGCAGAAGTTGGTAGATACCGGCGGACGTGTTGACAGATTTAAGAAGCGTTTCGGTATGGAAGATAAATAATTATTACCGCAATTCCGCAATCGGCCCACGGGGTGATTGCGGTTTTTTATTTAGAAGGGTGGGCTAAATGGCGTGAAGGAATACAGAACTATTAATGGCAATTTTACAGCAGAATATACAGAAAAACACTCGCGCTTTATAGCTACAGCTTTTTATTGCGAAACCGAAGAACAAGCAAGCGAGATAATCGCCGCCCAAAAAAGCAAATATTGGGATGCGCGGCATAATGTTTACGCTTACATATTGCAAAACGGTACTGCGCGCTTTTCTGATGACGGCGAGCCTCACGGCACAGCGGGTATGCCTGTTTTGGATGTTATAAAGGGCAGCGGAATTACTAATGTACTGATTGTGGTTACCCGCTATTTTGGCGGCACACTGTTAGGCACAGGCGGACTTGTGCGTGCTTACAGCACAAGTGCGCGTGATGCGCTCTGTGGCGCCCAAAAGGTTTTAATGTGTGTATGTCAAGAATACACTATAGATTGCGATTACGGTAACTATGATAAATTAGTTCGCCTTATAACCGACCATAGCTGTATGGTACAAAGCACAGATTTTACCGATAAGGTTACGGTTAATGTAGTATTTAAAAAAGTTGATTGTGACACATTTTTAAACAAGCTTTGTGAGATTTTTGCTTCTAAAATAGAAGCGGAATTAAAAGATGAATTGTTTTTTCCTTTTTATTTGTAAAAATAGAGGAATTTTGATTTTTTTTGATAATATTTAATTATGAAAGGGTGAATGTTATGGAAAATGTAAGATTACTTACCGAAAGTATCGAAAAGCAGACCTTATCGCCTTATGCTACGTTAAGCGCAGACTCTGTCGGTCGCGAAAAAAAAGAGGAAAAGTGCGAACTGCGAACTGATTTTCAACGTGACCGTGACAGAATAATACACTGTAAGGCTTTCAGACGCTTAAAGCATAAAACACAGGTGTTTTTATCACCCGAATCCGACCATTATCGCACGCGTCTTACACATACTCTTGAGGTAGCGCAGATAGCGCGCACTATAGCGAGGGCTTTGCGCTTTAACGAGGATTTAACAGAGGCGATAGCTTTGGCGCACGACCTTGGTCATACGCCATTTGGACACGCAGGTGAGCGCGCGCTGAACGAATTACATCCCGCTGGATTTACGCACTTTGCACAGAGTGTAAGGGTTTGCCGCGTAATAGAAAAGGCAGGTAAGGGACTTAACCTTACCCACGAGGTGCTTGACGGTATAATGAACCACACGCGCGGCGAATGGCCTCATACACCCGAGGGCAAAATTGTGCGTTTCAGCGACCGAATTGCATACATAAACCACGACATTGACGACGCGATTGGTGCAGGTGTTTTCAGCGAAGAATTAATACCTCTTGAAATCAGAGAGGTTCTGGGATTTAGAAAGAGCGAGCGTATTAACACACTTGTAAAATCCTTGGTAGAAAACACCGAAAAAGATGATGTTAAAATGGACGAGCGCACAGCAAATGCCTATGAGACGCTACACAAATTTATGTACGATACACTATATCTTAATCCTGCGGTCAAATTTGAGGAAACCAAGGTTGACGGAATTGTAAGCGGTATATATGATTACCTCCTTAAAAATCCCGATAAGCTTGATGATGAATATAAAGTAATTCGTGAGCGTGAGGGTATTGAGCGCGCGGCGGTGGACTATATCGCAGGTATGACCGACCACTTTGCAGTGACTACGTATTCGGATATTTATATACCAAAAGCGTGGAAGGTTTAAGCTTATAAAAAATTAGCGAAAGGAGAGTGCGATTATGGCAATACCAGAGGAAATTATTAATGAAATAAAATACCGAAATGATATTGAAACGGTTATGGCGCCTTATATAAGCCTCAAGCGTCGCGGTAAAAACCTTGTGGGTCTTTGCCCGTTCCATAACGAAAAAACACCCTCCTTTACAGTTTATCCCGAAAACGGCTCATTTTATTGCTTTGGTTGCGGTGTTGGCGGTGATGTTTTCAGTTTCGTGAGGCAGATAGAAAATCTTGATTACATTGAGGCTATTAAGCTACTTGCCGAGCGTAGCGGTATAGCGCTACCGCAAGACGGATATGACGATTCGATGCAGCGACTTAAGAACACCATATTTGAAATAAATCGAGAAACTGCTCGATTTTATCATACATATTTAATGTCACCTGAGGGTAAATGGGCGCTTGATTATCTGACAGGCAGAGGTTTGTCGATTGCTACAATAAAGCATTTCGGTCTTGGCGCTGCGCCTGACGGATGGGACAACCTTATAAAGCATTTAAAAGGCCTCGGTTACAGCATACCAGATATGATTCAGGCAAATGTTATTGGTAAAAGCCAACGAGGTACATATTATGACCGCTTCAGAAAGCGAGTAATGTTTCCTATAATTAATATTCGCGGCAAGGTAATCGGCTTTAGCGGACGTGCAATGCCGGGAGAAGATAAAGCAGGCGGCAAATATGTAAATACATCTGACACACCCGTTTATAAAAAAAGTGAAAACCTATTTGCAATGAATTTTGCTAAAAACCACTGCGACGAACGCGTTATATTGGTTGAAGGCAATATGGATGTTATATCTCTTCATCAAGCGGGTTTTGAGAACGCTGTCGCAGCGCTTGGTACATCTTTTACAGATGAGCAGGCAAAGCTGTTATCGCGTTATACCAAAGAAATTGTTCTTATAATGGATAGTGATGCCGCAGGTCAAAAGGCTGCGCGGCGCGCAGGCGAAATACTTGGCAACACAGGACTTGATGTCCGAGTGGTTTTATTACCCGATGGAAAAGACCCTGATGAATATATTAAAAAACACGGTGCGGCGCGATTTAAAGCTTTACTTGATGGCGCTGTCAGTGAGATAGAATATAAACTGCTTACTGCTGTAGAAGGCATTGACACAGGCAGTGACGACGGCAAATTGCAATATCTTACGCGTGCGGCACAGATTATCGCCGAGTCAAATGATGTTATGACACGCGACCTTTATATAGGCAGACTTTCTGATAAATATGGTGTTTCACGCACAGCGTTGGAAACAAAGGTTAAAGATATACAAAAGAAAAATTTAAAGCAGCGTGAAAAACGAGTGTTTGATGAAATTGTACGACCTAAATTTGATCGATCGGATATTAATCCCGAAAGGCGTCTGTATCCTGCAGGGTCAATTGCAGAAGAAACAGTAATTGCAATACTTTTGCAGCATCCTGATTTTCTGGAAGCAGCAACCGAAAGACTAAAGCCTGAAAATATGCTTACATCGCTTAATCGTAGAATATATAAAGCCGTGTGTGAGTGTATTGAAGGCGGTCGAACTCCTGACCTATCATATTTTGGCGAAATGCTGTCACCTGCTGAAATGGGTTATCTGGCATCACTCTTTAATAGCGAAAAAGGGGATAAAAACGCTCTTATCGTATTAAAAGACAGTATAAAGGTAATATTAGATGAGGGATTAAATAAAAAAACAGGTGATACAAAAAACATGTCAGTAGATGACTGGGCAGAAAATCTTCAAAGAATAATTGAATCAAAGCAAAAGGGGAAATAAAAATGGCAGAAAACAAAACAAAACAACCAACTGCGGAGGAGCTTGAAAGACAGGCTGACGCGCTTTTGGAAGAGGATGAAAAAAGAGAAACATTAGACGATATTGAGGCAGCACCAGACGATATAGAGAGTCTGCTTTCTGATCCCGATGTTTTAGAACGTGATTATGATGAAGAGCCTACCGAGGACGAGCTAAAGCTTGAAGAGGTTGATCTTGATAATCTTGATGATGATGTAGCATTAGAAAACATGTCGCTTGACGATCCTGTTAAGGTATATCTTCGTGAAATCGGTCGTGTTCCGCTCCTTACATCTAAAGAAGAAATCGCTTTAGCAGTTAAAATTACCGAAGGCGATGAATACGCTAAAAAGCGTCTTACCGAAGCAAATCTACGTCTTGTTGTAAGTATTGCTAAAAAATATGTTGGTCGCGGTATGTATTTTCTCGATCTTATTCAAGAGGGTAATGTTGGTCTTATAAAGGCGGTGGACAAGTTTGATCATACAAAGGGCTTCAAATTTTCTACCTATGCTACCTGGTGGATAAGACAGGCTATAACACGTGCTATAGCTGACCAGGCAAGAACCATTCGTATACCTGTTCATATGGTAGAAACAATTAACCGTCTTAAAAAGGTTCAGAGTCAGCTTCTTCACGAAAACGGTTATGAGCCAAGTGAAGAGCTTATTGCAGAAAAGATGGATTTATCGGTTGAGCGTGTGCGTGAAATTATGCGCGTAGCGCAGGAGCCTGTTTCTATGGAAACACCAATAGGTCCCGAGGAAGATTCACGTCTTATGGACTTTATTCGCGATGAGGATGCTTTGGCTCCAGACGACGCAGCGCTTAAAACCATTACTAATGAAGATATCGATGCGGTACTGCATACGCTTTCTGCCCGTGAAGAAGCGGTAATCAGACTTCGTTTTGGTCTTAAAGACGGAAGATGCCATACTTTGGAGGAAGTTGGTACCGAGTTTAATGTAACGCGTGAGCGTATCCGTCAGATTGAGGCTAAGGCGCTTCGCAAGCTGCGTCACCCCGTAAGAAGCAATAAGTTTAAAGACAGATAATCTCTATTTAATAAAGAGGTATATTTATTATGAAATACACATATAAAACAAATGGGGTTTGTTCTCGCAGTATTGATATCGAGATAGAGGACAACATTATTAAAGATGTATCCTTTTTGGGTGGCTGCAACGGCAATCTTAAAGGTATTGCCGCGCTTACAAAGGGTATGAAAATTGATGATGTTATAGAAAAACTTGAAAATGTTAAATGCGGATTTAAAAATACTTCGTGTCCTGCTCAATTAGCAGAGGCTCTTAAGGGCTATAAAAACGGACATTAAGAAAAGGGTGATTTAAAGTGCAAACAGATGATTTGGATGTAAAAATTGCGGGCGATAAGCCGTCAATAGATGTGCGCCGCAATAAAAATACGCCTGTGCAGAATTCGTCTGTAAATCCTGCACAGATAGATGGCGCAAAGGCTGTGGGCAAAACAGTGGCAGAGAGCTTTATTTCTGATGCGCAAACAGAGGTGGATCCTGAATTTCGCGATTATGATATGATATTGCAAAGACGATTGCTGTTATCATTTACTGCAACTGCTGGATTTGAACAGTATATATCAGACGATACATTAGTTGGAATTGCGCAAAAAAGCTTTCTTGATACACTCAACAAACATAGTGCAGAACTGTATAAAACTTCAAGCGATACAGGCGCGTTTTCCTTTTATTATCTCGCATTCCGTCGCGGCTCTGAGGTTGACCGCCGTATAGGACAGACCTTTGCAATGCTTTGCTCACACGACGGCGATCCGATTTTTCAGGAGCTTGGTGAAGCGCTTTACTGTTGGTTTTCTTCGGTGGTGCGAAAAGCCGTTAACGAGCATTTGAAACAAGAATAAAAATAATCCCTTTTGCATAATATTTTGCAAAGGGGAGTTTTTTATGCCAAGTATTTATTTAAGTCCGTCTACGCAAGAATTTAATCCTTATATAATCGGTGGTAACGAGGAGTATTATATGAATCTTATTGCTGATGCGATGGAGCCGTATTTATACGCGAGCGGTATAACATTTACGCGTAACACGCCTGATATGACTGCCGCATCGTCTATAGCACAGTCAAATATGGGTAATTATGACCTGCATTTAGCGCTTCATTCTAATGCTACAGGTGCAGGTGACGGTAGCAGGCGTGGCACAGAGGTTTACTATTACCCAACAAGTGTAAACGGGCAGAGAGCGGCTGAAATTATTGCCAATAATCTTAAATTAATTTATCCGTTACCGGAGCTTGTGCGCACAATACCTACGACCTCTTTGGGTGAGGTGCGACGAACAAGAGCGCCGAGTGTGCTTATCGAATTTGCTTATCATGATAATTATGAAGATGCCGTCTGGATACGTGACAACATTGAGGCAATTGCTGCAAATGTTGTGGTATCGCTTACCGACTATTTCGGTATTCCGTTTGTAGTACCGCAAAACTAACAAAAAAAGAACCTGCTGTTTGATTTAGCAGGTTCTTTTTTGTTAGTTTATTTTGGGTCTGACGAGTTTTTATAAACTCTTACGTAATCGACAATCATATCGGTGTGTTCACCGGGTTGCATCGTAACTTTGCCGACCCAATCTTCGTTGAAATGTGTGCTTATAAGCATATAACCGGGCTGGTTACATCCGCCCTCTGCTTCTGTGCGGGCGGTAACCTTGCCGTCTACTAAAAATACATATTCATCAGGTGTCCAACGCACTGCAAAGGTGTGAAAGTTACCATCGAAAACCTCGGGTATGGGCTGGAGTTTACCCGTACCGCCATATGATTTGGTATTAGTGTATCCGTCCCAATGTACCGCATGACTTGGGATTTTTGTGTTATATAACGTTTCTACAACGTCTATTTCGGCACCGTTTACGCTTGAATTATCGTTTGCAGCATCCTTGTCCCCCATATCACCGGCCATTATCCAGAATGCGCCCATCATACCATTAGTGCGGTGAGGCTTCATACTGATTTCAAAATATCCGTAGGTATGTTCATATTTATCCTTTGTGGTAATAGCGCCTGACTTGCGGGTGTATCCAAATTCACTATCGGGGGTTTCGAGAATAGATACTCGGTTTATAAGGTGTCCGTTGCCATCAAGGAACATTGAATCGGGAGAGTAAAAATACTGCCAGTCTGCAGAATCCCAAACGTTCCAAACGTCTGTGTTAAGCTCTGTGCCGTTAAATTCATCCTCGAAAATCATTTCCCAGGTGTCAAAGGTGATATTAAAATCAATGCTTACACCGGAAGGACGATGTGTGGCAGTAAGTGTAATGGATTTGTTATTGATTTTATAGTCATACGGTATGGTAACTTTTTTTCCGTCAACGGTAACACCTTTTGTTTTGCAGGAAATGTCGCCCATATAACCTATATTACTACCTGTATCGGTTAAAATAGCGGTAATTTCATATTCAGCGTCGCCGTAGGGGATATCCTTTACACAATAGTACTCAACAGATTTAAGAGTGTTAAAGCCGTATTTTTCTTTCATATTGACAGTAACCTCTTCTTTGGTTGAGGGCGTGTTATCAGAAGAAGTATTGGATATTTCAGAGCCTTGTGTTATCTCGCTTGCGGTTGTGTTTTCACTACCGGTGTCTATTTCCCCTTCGTTATAAACATCTGTAACTATAGATACATTGGAATAGTTTGATGATAAATTGCCGTCAGTTTTTCTGCAGGCTGTAGTGCAAAGAGATAATACAATACAAAGCGAAACAATAGTAATTTTTTTAAAAAGCATAGAAAAAACTCCTTAATGAGTTATTTGTTATCTGATGGGGTCTGATATACCCTTACGTAGTCGATAAGCATATCGGAGCATTCGCCCTCTTTAAGCTCCCAGTCACCAGCCCAGGTGCCACATTCGGTGGTGAGGTTTATGTAGCCCGGCACGTTACAAACACCGAATACGTTTGTACGGCGTGTAACCTGACCGTCAATTAAAAATACATATTCGTCAGGACTCCATCTAAGTGCAAATTTGTGGAACTCATTGTCATAAACGTCGATTGGAGTAATATAGTCGTAATATCCAAGTGATTTGGTTTTGCCTGCCCAGCCGTCACGGTGAACGGTGCTGTTTACACCGTTATAATTATAGAGAGATTCAAAAATGTCAATTTCTGCGCCGCCTACAGCCGAGTTGTCATCGGGACAATTTTCGCCGTCACCCATATCGCCTGTAACAAGCCAAAACGCGCCCCATATACCTGTTTTGTGGTGAAGCTTGGCAGAAACCTCGTAATAACCGTATTTGAATTCGGCTAAGTTCTTTGACCATATAGCGCCTGAATAACAAATTGGTTTACCGTCTTCGGTTATCTTGCCTGTAGCATAAGCGCGGCTTACAAGATGGCTGTTGCCGTCAACAAAAGACATATCATCTTTCCAATAATTAGCATAGCCCTTGGCTCTAAGGAAATTTGGGCAGTACTCCCAATTGTTTTTATTAAGCTCTGTGCCGTCAAAATGATCCTCAAAAACAAGGTCCCATTTGTCAAAGGTTATAGTGAATTCTGCGGAGATCTGAGTGGGCTTATGGCGAGCGATAATGGTAACTGAATCATGATCTCTTTTATAGATGTAGGGGATAATGATTTTGTTATCCGAGCGCCAAGGAATAACATCCATTTTGCTAAAAAATTCAGTTTCATTGCACACGTCTGTGCCATCGTTCATAATAACCGAAGTAACCTGATATTCTGCCAAGCCCGTTGGTATGTCGCGCACGCAACGAAATTCGATTTTTTCAATAGCTGTAAAATTGTAGTTTTTTTGCATAGTTGATACCTCTTTATAAAATTATTTTAGAAATCACTATCGGTAGTATATACCCTTACGTAATCAATAAGCATATCAGAGTATTCACCTTTTTTAAGCGTAAAATCATCGGCCCATGTTCCACATTCGGTGGTTATGTTTATGTAACCGGGTTGATTGCATATACCACCTGCATCAGTGCGTAGGGTTACATTGCCGTCAACCAAAAATACATATTCCGTGGGAGACCAACGCAGCGCAAAGGTATGGAATTTGTTGTCATAGGTGTTAATGTCGGTAACATAACCCTGATGAGGCATTGACTTAGTGTAGCCTGACCATCCATCCCAATGAACAGCATGACTTACGCCACCGTAGTTATAAAGGGATTCAAAAATATCTAGCTCGGCACCGTTTACACCTGAATTATCATTAGGGCAGTTGTCGGGTTCGTCCATATCACCCGTAACCAGCCAGAATGCACCCCACATACCTGTGTTGTGGTGAAGCTTTGCTGACACCTCATAATAACCGTAGCTTGATTCAAATAAGTCTTTTGACCATAAAGCGCCTGAGTAGCAAATGGGTTTACCCTCGTCATTTGTTTCGCCTGTGGCATACGCGCGGCTTACAAGATGGCCGTTTCCGTCAACAAAGGTATATTCATCCTTCCAGGTGTTTGCATAGCCCTTGTCTCTGTAATAATTTGGAGAAAAATCCCAGTATTTTGTGTTGATTTTAGTACCGTTAAATTCATCCTCGAAAATTAATTTCCAACTGTCAAAGGTGATGGTAAAATCAATGCTTACACCTGTAGGTCTGTGCCGCGCTGTAAGAGTAACTGACTTGTTATTTTTTCGGAATTCATATGGTACAGTTATATTGAAATCATCAACAGTAATACCTGATGTATCACAAAGAATTTCTGCCATATAGCTGATGTTACTACCTTTATCAGTTATAACACCTTCTACCTTGTATTCAGCGTCGCCCATGGGAATATCCTTGACACAACTGTAATCAACAGATTTTAGTGTGTTAAATCCAAACTTGTCCTCCTTTTTAACAGGTTCGCCCTCTATGCTTGAGGGGGTGGAAGAAGTTGTTGATGTATTCGAGTTTTGGGTTGTTTCGTTTGTAGTTGTGTTATCGCTGCTTTCGTCAACTGTTATTTCGTGATAAACCTCGGTTATTGTGGATACATCAGAGTAAACTGACGATAAATCACCGCTTATCTTTCTGCAGGCTGTAGTACAAATTAACATAGCTATGCAGATTATTAAGCAAATAATTTTGTTAAATTTCATTTTTTTGGTTCTCCTTAAAACAGGATTTTTTGGTATTTAACCTTATAATTCCAATAATCATAATTATTGCGATTGCAGAAAAAACTACAATTCCCACAACTATCAAAATGATGGGTAGGGTATAATCAGTCTGTGGGGGAGATATCTCGTTGAGATACAGGCTTTCAAATGCAGCTTGCACCTCGGATGCTGTGTCATCACCCTCATTATAACACGAAACATAAAAGGTTTTATTGTTGCAAATTGTTATGTACTGAGTGACGGTATATATACCGCCACTGTCTTTAAGCGTATTTTTAACCTGAATATATTTACGCTCATTGTTTAACAGAACACATACAGCACTATCGTCGGTGTCGCTTACTGCGTTCA
Organism: Clostridia bacterium; assembly: GCA_017466905.1. Taxonomy (GTDB): domain Bacteria; phylum Bacillota; class Clostridia; order Oscillospirales; family Acutalibacteraceae; genus UBA737. The sequence goes on from JAFTTE010000070.1 coordinate 21,737, forward strand.
TAAATTCACCCAGCGCTTCATCGTCAAGATAAGAAATATCGCTTACCGCCGATGAAAAGTTATCGGTAAAAGCCGATAACC
>JAFTTE010000071.1 GCA_017466905.1 Clostridia bacterium
ATAATTAGCCGCCGAAGAATTACCCGAAATACCAGAAAACTCTAATTGATTATCAGTATAATGAATAGGTATATAACCATAAGTACTATTTGTAAGACACGCTGAAGGAGTCGAGCCCCACGCAAGTTGATAATTTGTTATACTAAAGCCATAATCAGAAACAGATAAAGCCGATACAGGAAGGCAGAACAACGCGCTGATGAGCGCGCAGGTGATTAGAATCGCGACCGTTTTCTTATAGCTTTTATGCACGGAAAAAGAGCCCCCTTAAATACAACAGCAAACATTGCAAGACAGCACATTATCATTAAGCAATGACTGATTACACCGTCATAGACTGGTAAATCAAGTGATTTACCGTAGCCAACGTTGCTGTAGACGTAATATTCATTTGATACGGTATACTCGAAGTCAGACTCTGACTCTGATACCGTGTAATAATTTGAGTATGAGCTCGTAGAGCTGCGCGAGATTGTGTACTCGACACACTCTTTAGTATTTGAATTATAGACTAGGGCGGTATATTCGTATTGCCCTGTCTGCATTAATATATACTGGTCAAGCAGCGCAATTTTATTTGCGACCAGGTTCTGAATATCAGAAGAAGGGCTGCTATAACTATCTGTGTATTGTGTTATCATCAGAACCGCCCCTCAAATGCACGTATAACAGTATCCGAAATGATACCGAAAACGATTATACAAAATACCCACGGCATGAACTGACCGAAACTTTCAGCAATTATTAGCATTTTTCATAATCTCCTTTAGGTCAATAATTCTTTCTGCAGGTGGCGCAGCTTCATTGGCAGCGTAAACCTTCTCGTCAGTAAGCTCGTAGTCATCACGGCGGACAACCTCAAGCGTGTTGTAAGAGCGCATCGCGGCAACCGAAGGTATGTAAATCTTTGTGCGAGGCATTTCCTCGCCTTCAGGAAGAACGTAGTTACACTTATCGTCATAGTACTGCGCATCAAGTACACGGTAAGGATAAATTAAACTCATAAACGGTCGTCTGCATTCGTAGTTCCATTTAGCCTGCTCACGTAGACCTTTTGCGCAGCGGGTAAACCTTTGTGATGTTCCTATTATGACACGACGGTTCTTACGGTTCTGCGACCAAATCTGCATTTGGCTAATTGGCATACCTGCAGACTCAAGAGAGTTATACAGCTTGTCAATCTCATCTATTAGATAGATGATACCTAGATGACCGTTATTATAATTTTCAAAATCCTGTGTACTATGAAACGGTATGCATGGAAGACCAAATATTGATATATTTGATACTATCATAACATCGGGAAATTCCTCGTACATTTCACGTATTAAATGCATAGCCATCAAAGTTTTACCTGAACCTTGAGACCCTGAAATCGCCCAAATGCCGTCATAGGGGAATTGGCGACCACGCTTGAGCGTGAGTTCGCCAATAACATCAAATGTGTTTTTTAAGCCTAAATTTGGCTCAAGATAATCGTTAGCCATATAAACCTACCTTTCAAAAAAAGCCCCTCATAAGAGGGGCAGGGGACTAATCTATGACACAAACCGTTAAATAGAACCCTTCTTCAAAGCCTTAACAACTGCGCGCTTGATGAAACGGTATGCAAACCAGAACAGGAATAGCACAACAGCAAGCGCAAGAGCACCGCCGATAATCTTAACAAGATTATCTACAGTAAAATCACTAAAGAAACCCTTAATAGAAGTTATCATAGAATCTACATCTGTAACAGTTGCTTCAGCTGTAAACATTCCCATTGGCATCATAGCACACATTGCAATCTTATCAACGGACTTTTTGATACCGTTCTTGCATTTATTATAAAATGCCTTGATTTTGGTCTTAAGCATCTTTTTCACCACCTTTATATGTAATTATATTCAGTACTGAAAAACTATTCTTCTGAGGAATTTAACGACAATATTGCTAACTCTGCTTCCTCAAGAAATACATCTTTGACAACACGCGGCTTTTCAGATAACGTTATACGTAACTGAACATACGGATTGCCAGCTTTGCTCGTTTTTTCTACGACATTACATTCAAGCTTCATTGTTAAACTCCTTTCTTTGAAATGATATATCAATCCTGACTGCAAGGGGTGATACAATCAAGACTAATTAACAACAAATACTTTCAACGGCAGCATAACGCAATTTTTTAGCACCATCAGACCGACGTCGGACTCGTCCATTTTTTATAAGTTTGGCATATCGGGCAGGGTCAGACCGTGATAAATCAGCAAATGCAGACAGCATAACAGAATAGTGGGACGCTTGAGCCCAGTGATATTCGAGGTCGCGGGGAATAAACTTTTCTCTCACCAATTGTACAAAATGAA
>JAFTTE010000072.1 GCA_017466905.1 Clostridia bacterium
ACAACGTAGGGAATGGATTTATCCATTCCGTTAAAATCGTCGGCAAAGCCGACACCGAAACCCGTTGCAGACGGATTTCATCAAAACAATGTTTTGATTTCATCTGGACGAAAGTTCAGATTTCATCCGCGCAACGCGGGGATTTCATTAAAATTCGTAATCCCCGAAAATTATCCAGCGAATTAAACCTAAAAAATTTCACATCATTTGTGTAAGAAAAGAGAGGTTTTTTATGAAAATCAATTTAAACAAAAGCACAAAAAGAGCTTTAAGCCTGGTACTCGCTTTTGCGGTGGCTCTAGGCTCGCTCTTTACTGCCAATGTAGGCTTTAATGTTACTGTTAAAGCCGTTACAGAAATAGACACGGGCGCAATAGAGGTGTGGGATGGTTCAACATACACACAACCTACCGCTACCGATGAAAGCGGTAACATTATAATTGAAACAGCTGAAGAACTCGCATGGGTTTGCGTTAAAGCGAAGGATTCAAATTCATATAAAGTCAAAGACGGCATTGAAGCTTTTGTAATGCAAAATTACGATGATGCAACGGCTACTGCTTTTATGAATCTTTCAGATGCCGATGCAGTAAAATCTTGGTTTGAAGGCGGATCATATACGAATGCTAACTGGATACAGGGTTCAACCGGTGAATTTTCTGGAAAATTCGACGGCAATGGTTCTGCTGTTTATGGTTTGTACAGCAGCGAATCCGCAATGTTTGGACTGTTTCCCTATGTAAAAGCGGCAACAATCAAGAATGTAGCAGTTATGAATAGTTATCACTACTATTCAGGATCCGACAACGATTTTGTCGGACTCATTTTCGGACGAGGTAATTGGAGTGACACCTCTGCTGTTACGGTTGAAAACTGTGTTGTTGCTCATAACTATATTTATTCAACGGGTGCTGTTGGTATCGTATCAGGCCACTGTGCTGCCAGTATTTTGAATGTAAACAATTGCCTTTTCTATGACAACTATAAGGATTTAACTGTTGGTTGGAATAAGTATTACTTCCCGATATCAGGTGCCAATAATACTACAACCGACTCCAATGGTAATTATGTTAATACTGTTACAAATACTGTAGTTATCGGCTCACCTGTGCGCAATGCTTTTGAGTCTTCATACAGCAATGTGTATACTGATCAAACGAATTATATGACTTCCGGCACTTATAGCAACCTTTACAGCGGTCTTAGTGCTGATACTATGAAGGGTGTTGCTGCAAAAGCTACGATGAGCACACTTGATTGGGCTGTCGACGGCGATACTGCACATGGTAAATGGTATGTTAACGCTTCGGGCTATCCCACACCATACTATCCAGGTAGTGATTGGACGGATATTGTTGTGCCAGACGTTTGGGACGGGACTGCCGCAACCGAGTTTGCAGGCGGTACGGGTACAAAAGATGACCCCTTTATCATTGAGACATCTGCACAGCTTCGTAAGATGGTGCTTGACGGCGGTCGCATTGACACAGGTAAAACCAAGACCGTTGACAACAACGGCACAAAGGTTCAAGTAAAGGTGTACGAAAAAGCATACTACAAGGTAGCAGACGGTGTAACCGACATCTACCTAAACCCTGTAGTAGACGGCACGCTTGAAACAATTAAAACATTAGCAAGCAACGGTGCGGCTCGTAACTGGACCAGCGGTCTGTTTGCCGATGCTACATTTAAAGACGATGCTGACGGCGACGGCATCCGTGACCAGGCTACCGCTTTCCGCGGTGAGTTTGACGGTAACGGTGTTACAATCCACGGTCTTTACAGTACAACCGTAGACCGCTCATGGAACAACGAAGGTGTTGGCTTTGTGCCCGCTCTTATGGATGATGCTGTTATCAAAAACGTAACCTTTGACAAGGCTTACGTTTGCAACACAGCCTACACCTATGCAGGTGTTATCACAGCATCACTCGGTTACGACAACACTTCAACTACCAACACTGATATCGACCCCAGCACTACAGGCGGTCAGAAAATTGACGGCTCAACGAGTGCAGTTACCAGTGTTGGTATTCACAACGTAACTGTTAAAAATTCACGCGTTCAGACCAACTCTACCAGCGGTTACGGCGGTGTTGCAGGCTTTGTTGCTTCACACGGCACACCTGTAGCCCTTAGTTTTACAAACTGCTTGTTTGATGACAGTAACGAACTTGTAGTACCTGATGGTTTGGCTGCCACGGGAGGCGGCACGGGTATAGGTGGTTTTGTAAACTTGGGCCAGACAAGTACACAGCATTTCTATTTTGAAAACTGCGTATCTCTTGGTGCATACCCCGACAACCAGGTAAACAACCACCCTGTATATACCAACTGCTATACCAGTGAGGCTTCAAGCAAGAGCGGTCTTACAGGCGGTATCACAGAATACTCTGTATCCACAATGCCCGCTCTTAACTGGACACAGTGGTCGGTTGATGAAAACGGAGAGCTCGCTGTTACAGGCAATTCAGCCGCCGACAACCATTCACTCAACTGGAACGAGGCTATCGCTAATACTAACGAAAGCCGTTGGAGTCTTAGCTACGCGGCTTCTGCAATGGGTAACTGGACTATTACAGGTGCCCGTGATGATGGTACATACATTAACTACGAAAATATGCAGGGTAGCGGTACTAAGGACGACCCCTATCTTATAAGCGATGCGCTCACCTTGGCGCGCGTTATAGGTAGCGGTGGTGTAAACTATACCGAAAAGCTTTACTTTAAACTTACAAATGACATCAACATTGGCGGTTGGCGCTGGATTACTACCGATGGTTATTCAGTGACCACTGACAGCGTTACAACTGTTAAATTTGCTTACGTTCCTTTCGCAGGTGAAATTGACGGTGACGGCTATGCTGTAACAGGTCTGTATGCAAATGATGACAGTTATGCGGCTCTCATTCCTCAGATGACAGCAACGGGCGTTGTAAAGAATCTGCACATTCGCAATTCTTATGCAACAGGCAGCAACGCTGCAGTTATTACCGCAAATGCTGCAAGCGGCGCAGTTATTGAAGGCTGTTCTGTAGAAGGCGCTATCGGCGTTACAACCATAGCAGACGCAAATGCTACAATAAACAACAGTTACTCAGGCGATACATATTATATAAATGATGTCACAGGCACACCCACCGCAGACGGTGTTACCTGGTATCAGGGCGGTGCAGAGGGTAGTGCAATTCGTCTTGTTAATCGCGCAGAGGCTATGCCTTGCGCAGATATTGACGGTGACGGCGAAGGCTATGAATATGGTACTGCTGACCTCAGCGCTCTTAAGAACAAGCTTTTAAAGAAGAGCAGTTATGCTTATGTTTACGGTGATGTAAGTAAAAACGGTAAGATAAACTCAAGTGACCTTGTAGTTCTTACACGTGAAATTGTTGAAAACTACAACCATATCGGTGATGGATTCTGGCGTAATGTTGAACTTGGTAATATCCAGATTTACTACGGCGAAAACGACAACTATGATGCAGCCCGCAAGTTAGAACTTTATCTTGAAGCGGCTGTTCCAGGTGTTGACATTATCAAGAACGTAAACGGTTCAAATGTTTATGTTCATTCAAATGACGGCACAGCTGCACCGGGTAGCCAGCTTGCAATCGTTGTTGGTAATGTAGGTACTTACACAACCGCTCTTACAGGCAATAACTACGGTGTGACTTATGATGCAGAGAACGCAGTACTCTGGATTCAGGGTGCTAACTTTACAGGCGTTGAGCAGGCAGTGCTTGACTTTATAGCAGGTTCTGACGCTGCAACCAGCACTGTCTACACAGTAGCAAGCGCTACACTCAGCCCCGAAAAGCAGCCTAAAACCATAAACGGAAAAACCTACTACTACGCTTGGGGTGATGAATTTGATGTTGCTACAAGTGATGGAAGTATTGTTAAAGATGTTTGGGAATACGGCGAGATGGGTACCGAGTTTCTAAGCGGCGCAGATACCAAGTATAAGAATATGGTAACCGCAAACACAGATGACCTTGCAAGCCTTTATGAAGTAACTAGCGACGGTAAGCTTAAAATCTGGCGCGGTCTTGATTCAACCAAGTATAACGCCACCACACATTCCTGGGGTTATAAGCCCGTGACACACACAAGTGACGGCACTACCGATTGGGGCGCAACCGTTGACTCAACCGATGTTTACGCATCTGCAGGTGCTGTTGATACCCAGAAGTCCCTGCTCTTTAAACAGGGTTATATCGAAATGAAGGCATCACTTCCTAACGACGGTCACTCATTCCCTGCTTGGTGGTTGCTTGGCGCTCCCGACGGCGGACAGAACCGTACCTATGAGACATCGCTGTTTGGTAAGGTTTATAAACTTAACAACAACTGGACCGGTGTTAACGCTATGAACGGCGCATACCCCAACTCTTACAAGTATCAGATTCCGACCTGTACCCTTGAGTTTGACATTGTTGAGCTTATGCAGGATCTTACATACGCTGATGAATTTGGTGCAGGTAGCTGGTGGGAACAGGTCACAGGCAACAACCATGCTGAAAGAACCCTACTCACAGGTACTTACCGTACAGCAATTAACTTCACCATACACAAGTGGTATGATGAAAACGTTAGAAACGATACTTTATACGTAATCGATTGGGATGCTAACGGCAATGGCGGTACAGTTAAGAGCAGTTATGACCTTGATACGTTTGATACAACTACCGTCGGCGCATGGACACACCGTTGGGATGGTCTTGAATATGATATGTCAAGCCTTTCTAACCTTGCAGGCGAGCACACCTACGGCTTTGCCTGGACTGCAACCGAGCCAACATCTGACAGCGACGTTGGCACCTTTGACGTAGCGGTTTACGTTGATGGTAATAAGGTTATGAGTTTTGATGAAACCCAGACATATTACAGGCTCAACGTTGGTGCCGGTCAGTCAAGCGAACAGATTGGTGAAATTGCCCTTAACGCAGAAGGTGGTACAGTACTTAACCAGTACGTATATTTCGTACTAGACAATCACTTCTATGCGGCTAACCAGTATTACACAGGTGATAGGTCAAGTTCAACTGTTAAAGTTACCGAATTTACCGATCTGCTCACACAGGAAGACGATGAAAGCGCAACCTTTACAATTGACTACATTCGTGTATATCAGGAAGATGGTAAACGCGACATCGTTACCAAAGACACTGAAAACTTTAACAACGGAAACCACTTCGGTTATTAAAAATCAAAAACGGACCTTGTGGCACACTTCATTACGAAGTGTGCCACAGTTATATTCGCCTGCGGCGAGTGATATTGCTTTGCAGTGGTATTATGCTGCGCATAGTGATATTGCCTTCGGCAGATTTAGAGGCGAATATAATATCACGAAAACCAATAGGTTTTCATATCACTTTTGCCGTAGGCCAAAAATATCACTGCAAACTTTTCGTTTGCAATATCACTTTTACACACCGAAAAAGAAATATTATTCTCGGCAAGTATTTACCTTTCTCAAAGTATGTAACCCACTATGACACTTTCACAATTCCTGTGCAAAGTGTCATTCTCTTTATTAAGATAAAACACGAGAGAGACAACTTCTTTACGAAGTGTCCCTCTCTGGTCCGTTTTTTGATTTTTAATAAGGTTATGATTGCCTTGTGTCAAGTTGGGTTTTATGAATGGCTTGCGCCGTGTTATGATGTACCTGCCGTACAGTTAAGGTGAAAGGGCAATCGTATCATAACGCAATGAAATTACTCATAAAATTCATCATAAACCGAATTTGAAGCTCTGAGTTCATAGCTTTATCGCTACACGCTTGTGCTTTTTGTGTAACAAACCACAGCATATTGTGTTTTTTTAAAATAATATAAAAATCTAACAAAAAATAATAAAAAATAGTAAAAAACTATTGAAATTTTGTGAAATTTATATTACAATATATCTGTACATAATGTAAATATGGGATGATATATTTACATAACATATTTTAAATGGGGAACTCCCTTACAGAAAGGAATGGTTTTTAAATGACAAAATTGTTTAAAAACAGCAAACAGGTACTCAGCTTTGTTATTGCTTTCGCAATAATCGCGGTATCACTGTTTGTAGGCGTTGGCATTAACGCTGACGCGGCAACTGCTAATGTTCTTTATTACAGCGGCACACCTGCCTCAAGCATTGCAAACGTAGGCGGCGGTGACGGTTCAAGCGCTGACAAAGCAATTATCATCGCATCAGCTGAAGAGCTTGCTTATCTTGCAAACGGCGCTGGCGGTAGCACATTAGGTAAGTATTATAAGATTGCCGACGCAGTAGACGCTATTGTTCTTCAGCCTGAAAGTGTTGCGGCTGCTATTATGGCGTTAGACAGCGCTGATGCGGTTAAGACTTATTTTGAAGCAAATAGTAAATCGGTGAAAAACTGGGTAGAGGGTTCTTCCGCACCGACTACTGTTAACTTTGACGGCACTTTGGACGGTAACGGCGTTATCATCTACGGTATGTATTCAAAAAACAAGTCATATAACGGTTTGTTGCCCGGCGCACATGGTTGCACCATCAAAAATCTTGGTATGAAGAATAACTACATTTATGGCGACAAAGCTGCTCTTATCAGCGGTCAGTCGAACGAACAAGGCACACTTCTTATCGAGAATTCTTTGTTTGCAAACAATGTTATACTTTGCAACAGAAAGGATGATGGTATTGGTTGCGGAGGTTTGCTTACAGGTTCAAATGCGGGCGCCAACACTTATTCAGGTGTTGCCCTTACAATAGGCAATTCTCTTGTTTACGATAATATCGTTACACATACACAGTATTCAATTGACTATAAGGGCGATAAATATCACGATAAGGAATATGACATTAACTATGGTCTTGGCAATGTATCCGATGTTACCGGTTTTACTATAAGCAATTCTGTAATTTTAGACACAGCACCATATTCTATTTCTTATGCTTCAAATGCATTCCACAAAAGCACATATACAAACGTATATACTAATATATTGGATATGACGCTCGAAAACATTGACTGGAAAAACACAGGTGCAACAGAACTTAAGAATATAACTATATCTACTGTTAAGGAAGATGGCTCTGTAGATATGACATATCGTAGATACGAAAATGGTGTTGTAAATTCAAATACCGAAGGCTACAACAGAACCTTTGCTGCAGGTGCTCTTATAAAGGTTGATGACGAATCTGTTAAGGGTTCAGCAGGTCAGACTTTGATGTCGGGTCTTGATTGGGAAAACACTTGGTTTGCAACCGAGGATGGACCACAGCTTCGTGTGTTCCACGATCTTAAAGCGGTAACTCCTAGTGCTAAAGGTCATGGTTACGAATGTGCAGATTGCGATATCGACGCTGTAGTTGCTCATATTTGGGATGAAAACACATGTACCGAATGCGGATATACATGTAACCATACATCACAAACAGTTAATGATACCGATGACGCTACATGTGTATCAAAGCAGATTGTTTATTCTACCTGTAATGAATGTGGAAAAGAACTTGTTGAACAAGTAGGCGCTGAGCCTGTAGGTCATAATGTTACATATGTTGAAGCAGATCCTGCAGACTGCCGAAACACAGGTATTTACGGCTATTGGCATTGCTCGGTTTGTGACGGTAATTTTGTAGCAGAAACCGAGGAAGAGGCTAAGTGGGCAGCTATGGACAGCTCATACGCTAATCCCGAAACCGATCTTATAATGCCTGCTGACCCCATTGGCGGTCACTCACAAAAGACCAATGCCGATGGCGTAATTATAATAGTTGACGGCGCAAACGGTCACTACTATGAGTGCTCGGTTTGTGACGGTAAATTGAACCACAAGAGCGAAGAAATTGCAGAGGACGAGGTTGTTAAGCATGACTTCTCTGCAAGCGTTTGTAAGGAATGCGGTTGGGCTTGTACCGAGCACGACTATCAGCTTACAGGCAACATTCTTGTAGTAGGCGACTGCTATACCGACCATGAGGATGAAATGAAATGTACAATCTGCGGTAAGCAGGAAAGCAAGGTAACAAAGGCTGCGCACAGCATTGTTGCTGTGGCAGAGGTTAAAGCTACCGATAAACTGGAAGGTACAAAGGCTCACTATCAGTGTGAGAATTGTAAGTCAATCTATGCTGACGCTGAGGGTAAAACCTCTATAACCAAGGCATCCTTGGTTATACCCAAGCAGTTACCCGCAGGTTATGAAAACACCTATGAGGGCACAGGTGGCACAACTGTTCCTGAAAATGCAGATACCAGCACCAAGAGCCCGTCTACCTCAGACAGCGTTATGACCGTTGCTGCAGCGGCTGCAGTTCTTATGGGCGCAGCGTTTGTGATTGTTCGCAAGGTAGTTAAGGCATAAATGATATCCCTCCACCACTTTGGTGGTCCTCTCCCTTTAGGTAAGGGAGGCAGTGTACAATTAATTAACGCAAAAGCACCTACTATGTTTGTAGTAGGTGCTTTGTTAAAATAGAGGTTAGTTTATGAAAAGAATAATTACTTTAACATTAGCGTTTGTGATGCTTTTGTCGGTTTGCGGATGTAGAAGCAATAACAGCGAAAACAATTCGTCAGCGGTAGAAATTATTGAGGTTGAGGAAATTGTTGTTGACGAAACGGGTAGTCAGATTGCAAGCAATGTAGACCAATCAGAAAACGCTAGTATTTCACAAAATGATGATGCATCATCACAGGGTGGTACTTCAAGCACAGCATCCGACAAAGAAACTGTTACAATTGACTATAATACCGTGACAGAGGTTGACATTTGTGATGAGATTGTGCGTCTTTATCTTGATGCAACCGACCCCAAAAAGCAATATACGTTTCTTAGCCAATACGGAGATTTAATGTTAGACCATCAGGTTTTGCCACTTGAGTGGGAAAGCGATGGAAGCCATACCTACACGGTGTATATATCAGAAAATGCCGATTTTTCGAATGCTTACGTTATGGGTGCATCGGGTAATAAGCCCGACAACACAGGCATTTGTGTTCCGGGTAAAACGTATTATTGGAAGGTATTAGGTATATATTCTAAAGAGCCGCTGGCAGGCGGCAAAATCAAGATTAAGGATGCGCCTGTACGCTGGGTAAAGCTTGAAGGTGTAAGCAACGTGCGCGATATGGGCGGTTGGAAGACCGAAAGCGGTAAAACCGTAAGCTACGAAAAAATTTACCGCGGGGCTATGCTGGATGATATAACCACCAAGGGTCTTGACACGTTAAAGACATTGGGTATAAAAACCGATATTGACGTACGCTCTACAGCCAGCTGGGACACTCATTCAGCTGTGGAACGAACAGGTCTTAAATATTATTTTATTGACAGCGATTATTCGTACGAGGCAATTTTAAATGAATTTATCGATACTGTTGGACCCAATTTGCAGGAATTGTTTAAACTGCTTGCAGACGAAAGTAACTATCCGATTTATCTGCATTGCGGCGGTGGTACCGATCGCACAGGTACCTATTCGTTTATATTAAACGGTTTGTTAGGCGTTTCTTACGAAGATCTGACACGTGATTACGAGTTGACTTCGTATGCGGGCGCAGACCGTTGGCGCGGTAACGGTACGGGAGGCACCTTTGCGCCCGATGATTTGATTCATGAAAATGTTTCAAACAGTCAGGTGGATGCAACATGGGGTGTGCTTAACAAAGAGTTTATGGAAAGCGAGTACTGCACAGACGGTAAGCTTTCGACCGCGATAGAAAATTTCTTGCTCGCCCGCGGCGTAAAGCAAGAGCACATTGATGCGTATAAAAAAATAATGCTTGAATAAATGCACAATGACTATATAATCAAACCTCTGCTTTTAGGCTAAAGCAGAGGTTTATAAGTTTGTCTTTAAGATTCTTCGCTACGCTCTGATTGACATATTTTTAATCGCAACTAAAGAGTGGTCATTGCGAGCCGATTTTATCGGCGTGGCAATCTCAAATAAAAACACAAAGAACCTGCTATTTGTTTTTAGCAGGCTCTTTTGCATTAGTTTATTGTGCATTGTGAATTATGAATTGTGCATTAAAGATTAAAGGCGTATCCTGTTGCAATACCTAAAACTGCCGCTATACAGATTATCAGTACGGGCGGTATTTTTTTGCGTTTGTAAAAAACAAGAAATACGCACAGGGCGAATATTGCCGCCGAGATATAAAGCTCAACACTTTTAAACATTGCGGTGCTAAAACCGTTTGGTATAAATACCGTAGCCGCCATAGAAATAACCGCCGAGGCGATAAGACCAATCGCCGCAGGCTTTAAGCCCGTCATTAGACCTTTTACGGTGTGGCTGCTTTTGAATTGCTGATAAAAACGCGCTACAAGCAGTATTACTATAAACGACGGTAGCACAACGCCGAGAGTCGCAAAGAACGAACCTAAAATTGCAAACCAAAAATTTCCGTCGTATGCTGCGCTCCCCACCTGAGAGCCGACATAGGTTGCGATGTTAATAGCAAACGGTCCGGGTGTTGATTCGCTCACAGCGATAAAGTTAACTATCGCTTCTTCAGTGAGCCAACTATGCGTGATAACCTGCTCTTGTATAAGCGGCAGCATTGCGTAACCGCCGCCAAAGGTGAACAGTCCTATTTTGAAAAATGTCCAAAAAAGCTCTAAAAATATCATTTTTCAGCCCTCCTGCGAAGAACAGAATAGGTCACAAGACCGAATAGGGCGGATATTATAATAATTAAAAACACATTTATATTGGTAAGCACACCAACTGCCACGGCAAAAGCCATAACGATATAAGACACCCAGCCCTTAGGGCATTTTTTAAACATAGATACAAGCGCCTTTATAACAAGCGCCAGTACACCTGCTCGGATACCCATAAATGCATACTGCACGGCTCGTAAGCTTTGAAATGCATTAAGCACAAAGGATATTGCCAGAATGATTATAAAAGAGGGAAGCACTACACCAAGTGTTGCCGCCGCAGAACCCAGAACGCCACATACTCTGTAGCCTACAAAGGTGGCAGAGTTTATAGCGATAGGACCCGGTGTTGATTCGGCAATGGCGACAATCTCTAAAATATCTTCATCGGTAATCCAATTGTTTTTTTCACTAACCTCGTGTTGTATCAGCGGTATCATAGCGTAACCGCCGCCAAAGGTGAAGGCGCCTATTTTGAAAAATGTTAAAAAAAGCTTTAATGCTTGTTTGAATCTGCTCATTTATTCCTCGTCCTTACCGCAGCAACGCTTGTATTTTTTGCCACTGCCGCACGGACAGGGCGCGTTTTTGCTTACAACACCCTTGCCGCGAACGGTAAGCGGCTTGTTGTCACCAGCGGTAGTTTCCTCAGCAACCTTTTCACGCTTAACTTCTTCGTTTTTACGAACACGAACCGACAATGCCAATTTTGCGGTCTGTTCACGTATAGCATCGGTCATAGCCGAGAACATATCATAGCTTTCATTGCGGTATTCAACAACGGGATTGTGCTGACCGTAGCCACGAAGTCCGATACCCTGACGCAATTGGTCCATAGCGTCGATGTGGTCCATCCAGTTTGAGTCTACCGAGCGTAACAGTACAACGCGCTCAACCTCGCGCATAATGCTGTCGCCAAATTCAGCCTCACGCTGCTCGTACTTTTCGCGGGCAACCGACTTTAATTGTTCAGCAACCTCCTCCGCTTCAAGACCCTGAAGCTTTTCGGTAGTAAATTGTGTATCATCAGTATCAATTATCCAACCGCCAAAATGGTCGCGAAGTCCCTTGATGTCGCGTGTTGCGTTATCGTCATCTTCGGCAAGATAAATTTTGGTGTAGATATCAATGGTGTCGTCAATCATCTTAAGCACAGTATCTTTGATGTTTTCACCATCCAGTACGCGATTACGTTGATTGTAAATCAATTCACGCTGCTTGTTCATAACATCATCATACTCAAGCACGTTTTTACGCGAAGCAAAGTTAATGCCCTCTTTGCGCTTCTGAGCGCTTTCGATTGTTTTTGAAAGCATACCGCTTTCAAGCGGCATATTTTCGTCGATGTTCATAGTGCTCATAATACCCGCGATTCGCTCGCCGCCATATAGGCGCATAAGGTCATCCTCGAGGGAAATGTAAAACTTTGTGCTACCGGGGTCACCCTGACGTCCTGCACGTCCGCGCAGCTGGTTATCAATTCGACGAGAGTCGTGGCGCTCGGTACCTATGATGCAAAGACCGCCGCTTTGGCGCACGGCATCTGCATGGGGGGCAATTTCTGCCTTGAAATTACTGTAGTATTCTTTATATTTTTCGCGAGCGGCAATAATATCGGGATTTTCGGTTTCGCCAAAACCGGTGGCTTCAAGTATCATTTCCTCACTCAGTCCGTCGTGACGAAGCGCCGCCTTTGCCATATATTCGGCATTACCGCCAAGCATAATATCGGTACCACGGCCTGCCATATTAGTGGCGATGGTAACGGCGCCCGGCACACCTGCCTGCGCGATAATCTCAGCCTCTTTTTCGTGGTGCTTTGCATTAAGCACATTGTGCTTGACACCGCGCTTTTTAAGCATACTTGAGAGCAGTTCTGATTTTTCAATAGTAACTGTACCTACAAGCACAGGCTGATTTTTTGCGTGACACTCTACAATGTGGTCGATAACCGCGTTAAATTTGGCCTTTTCGGTTTTATAAACCGCATCATTGTCATCAACGCGGGCAATGGGCTTGTTGGTGGGTATTTCAACAACATCAAGCTTATAAATTTCTTGAAATTCGGTTTCCTCGGTCATAGCGGTACCCGTCATACCCGAAAGCTTGTTGTAAAGGCGGAAGAAGTTCTGGAAGGTAATGGTAGCAAGTGTTTTTGATTCTCGTTCTACCTTAACACCCTCTTTTGCTTCAATTGCCTGATGCAGACCCTCGTTATAACGTCTGCCGTACATAAGGCGGCCTGTAAATTCGTCAACAATTATAACCTCGCCGTCTTTTACAACGTAGTCAACGTCACGCTTCATAATACCGTGAGCGCGGATAGCCTGATTTATATGGTGGGCAATTTCGATATTTTCACTGTCGTTAAGATTTTCGATCTGGAAATATTGCTCTGCTTTTTTTACACCGTCGGGGGTAAGGATTGCGGTATTTGCCTTTTCATCTACAACATAGTCGCCGTCATAAGCCGCGTCCTCGTCGGTGGCTTTGTCGTCCATTTCCTTAACCTTTACCATTTTAAGTGATTTTGCAAATGCATTTGCCTTGGTGTAAAGGTCGGTGGATTTGTTGCCCTGACCCGAAATAATAAGAGGTGTGCGCGCCTCGTCTATAAGGATAGAGTCAACCTCGTCGACAATAGCAAAGTTATGCTCGCGCTGAACCTTTTGTTCCTTGTAGGTAACCATATTGTCGCGCAAATAGTCAAAACCGAGTTCGTTATTGGTGCAGTAGGTAATATCTGCATCATAGGATGCGCGCTTTTCATCCTTGGTCATACCGTGAATGATGAGGCCAACAGAAAGACCTAAAAAACGGTAGAGCTTGCCCATCCACTCGGAGTCACGTTTTGCAAGGTAATCGTTGACTGTTACAATATGAACGCCTTTGCCCGTAAGCGCGTTTAAGTATGCAGGTAAGGTAGCAACAAGTGTTTTACCCTCGCCTGTTTTCATTTCGCTGATACGGCCTTGATGCAGTATAATACCGCCCAGAATCTGAACGGGGAAGTGTCGCATACCAAGTACGCGGTCGCCTGCCTCGCGGCAAACGGCAAAAGCTTCGGGCAGTATCATATCAAGCGTTTCGCCTGTAGATAACCTGTTTTTAAATTCTTCTGTTTTGTCACGCAGTTGTTCGTCGGTTAAGGCGCGGTACTCATCTTCGTAAGAGAGTACTTTGTCAAGGAGCGGACGAATACGTTTTATTTCTTTTTCGCTGTAATTGCCAAAAATGGCTGTAAGAAATCCCATAATTTACCTCTTTATAAAGTCATAATAGATATATTATATATTATAATTGTTAATAAATAAAGTATTATTTGAGGGTAAATACACCGTCTTTTAATAATAAACCTGATGTATAATGTAATTTGCCGTAGTTATCTATGAAAACAGCCTCGGTATCTGCGGTGTTTTCAATAATTTCTTTTGCCTTATCAAGCCCTAAAAGTATACATACGGTTGAAAGCGCGTCTGCATCAAAAGAAGAGTTGGATATTATTGTGGCAGAGGCAAGGTCGCTGTCTACCGCATAGCCTGTTTCAGGGTCTAAAATGTGATGATATAACTTTATATCGGCAGGTATATACCGCTCATATGTGCCCGACGTTACTACCGTTTTATTGCGTACTTTTAAGGTAGCGGCAAGGTCGTCTGAAAACGGTTGTTTTATGCCAACGGTATAATCGCGGTCACCAAAAACCACAAGGTTTCCGCCTAAATCTATTATACCCTCTGATACTTCCATTTCTTTAAAGTATTCTGATAGCCTGTCGGCAATATAGCCTTTGGCAATACCGCCAAGGTCTATCTGCTTGCCGTTTAAATTAATTTTGTTGCCGTCGATTTCTATGCTCTGATAGTCAACATTTTTAAGCGCTTCGGCTATTTCGTCGCGTGAGGGTATTAATTGATTGTTAAAATCCCATAATGAACTTACGGGGTATATGGTTATATCAAACCTTCCGTTTGAAAGATCAGCATAATAAAGGCTTTTTTGAATGATTTCCAAAGTGTCGTCAGAAACCTCAATAAAACCGTCAGAATTGTTAAGGGCGTATACCTCGCTGCCTTCTATAGTGCGGCTGAGCAGCTTTTCGTAATTCCCGCACAACTCAAAAGCACCGTCAAGTGTTTCACTGTCGCAAGCGGCAGTGAGAGTCACCACGGTGTCAAGCAAAAAGCGAGTGTCTTTATTTTCCTGAAACTCAGCGCATCCGCACAGCAGCAACAGGACAAAGCTTAAATTAAGTGATACAATCTTTTTCATAAAGAATATTATACAACTTCTTCACTTTTTTGTAAAGATATGTTAAAATATAAATATCGATACATATAAAAGGACGGTGAGTGTTTTGAAAAAGGGCGATATTATTATAATCAGCGCGGTGGCGGCAGCCTTTGTTTTATCAATAGTATTATTGATTTCTTTTTCAAAGCAGGGTAGCCGCGTGGTTATAAAGCAGGATAACAAAATTATTTATAATAAAAGCATTAACGCAAATGAAACCGTTGATACAGGAACAAACACAGTTGTTATAAAAGACGGTATTGTGTATATGAGTGACGCTACTTGTAAAAATCAGGTTTGCGTAAACACTGGTAAAATTTCAAAAAAGGGTGAAAGCATTGTATGTCTGCCAAACAAGGTAATTGTGGAAATAGAATAAACATAAAAAGCATCACCCTTTACGCACTGTTTGTTGCTGTGTGCCTGATTATCGGCTATCTTGAAAGCCTTTTATCAATTAGCCTGATAGCAGTAGCGCCAGGTGTAAAGTTGGGTCTTTCAAACGCTATAGCGCTGACCCTTATTTGCCGTGGCGACACAAAGGGCGCGTGGGCGGTAAATATTACGCGGATTTGCTTGTCGGCTCTATTGTTCGGCTCACCTATATCGTTTTTATTTTCTCTTGCAGGCGGTGTGGCTTCAACTGCTGTAGCCTGTATTTTAAGCAAACTTAAATCGGTAAGCGCAATCGGCATCAGTATTGCGGGTGGTGCGGTGCATAACATTTTTCAGTGTGTGGCGGCAACCGTTTTTGTTGGTGTGGGTGTTGTATACTATCTGCCCGCGTTGCTGATTTTTGGTGCGCTTTGCGGCGCGTTTTGCGGAGTACTTGTAAAACTTGTTTTAAACAAGATTAAAATAAACGGCATATTTTAATTTTTGAAAGGAAAAATCACAATGTGCGGATTTGTAGGCTTTACAAATTATATAGGCGATGATGGGACGGTACTCACTGGAATGATGGACTCGATAGTCCATCGCGGACCTGATTCAAGTGGAAGTTATATCGACCGTGATATTGCGCTTGGCTTTCGTCGACTTAGTATTATCGACCTTGAAGGCGGCGACCAACCGATGTTTAACGAGGACAAGACATTGGTGCTCGTTTTTAACGGTGAGATATACAATTTTAAAGAGCTGCGCGCAGAGCTTATAAAGCAGGGTCATATATTCTCAAGTAACGCCGACAGCGAGGTTTTGCTTCACGGTTACGAAGCCTGGGGCGAGGATGTTGTAAAAAATCTTCGCGGTATGTTCGCGTTTGTTATCTTTAACAAGACAGACGGCACAATTTTTGGTGCCCGTGATATGTTTGGCATTAAGCCTTTTTATTATACGCTTACCGAAAATAGTTTTATTTTCGGCTCGGAGATTAAGGCGTTTATTTCTCATCCCGAATTTGAAAAGTGCTTAAATGAGCAGGCGCTTGCGCACTATCTTTCTTTCCAGTATTCGCCCACTGAGGAAACATTTTTTAAGGGTGTATATAAGCTGCCGCCCGCGCATTATTTTACCTTTAAAAACGGTGAAATTAAAAAGACACGGTATTTTAAACCCGAGTTTAAAACCGTGCCCGGTGTACTCGATTTTTACGCCGATGAGGTAGACCGTGCCGTTCGCGAGTCGGTTGAAGCGCATAAAATAGCCGATGTAGAGGTGGGGTCTTTTCTTTCAAGCGGCATAGATTCAAGCTATATTGCCGAAGCCGCCAAGGTGGATAAAACCTTTACCGTAGGCTTTGAGAGCGCTGACGGCGACCGTTATAATGAAATCGGCTTTGCAAAGCAATTTGCCGACACGATAGGTGTTGAAAATATTTCAAAGGTCATAACACCAGAGGAGTATTGGTCTACCTTTCCTAAAATTCAGTATCATATGGATGAGCCTCTGGCGGACCCTGCGTCAATTGCGCTTTATTTTGTAAGTAAATTGGCGTCAGAACACGTCAAGGTTGTAATGTCGGGCGAGGGCGCCGACGAGCTGTTTGGCGGATACCGCATTTACCAGGAGCCGCTGACTCTTACTGTTTATGATAGGTTACCCTTTGCTGTTCGCCGTATTATTTCTAAAATATGCGAGCATCTGCCGCAAAAACACGGCATAAACTATCTTGTGCGCCGCGGCAAAACTATTGAAGAAAGATTTATCGGCAATGCAAATATCTTTTCTAAAAAAGAGTGCGACAGTATTTTAAAAAGCGATATTGCAAAGAGTGCGCCACAGCCTAAAATTTTATGTGATAAGTTTTATGACGAGGTAGCAAGTAAAGACGATATCACCAAAATGCAGTATCTTGATATAAATATGTGGCTTATGGGTGATATACTGCTTAAAGCCGATAAAACAAGTATGGCAAATTCGCTTGAACTACGCGTACCGTTCCTTGATAAAAAGGTTATGGCGCTCGCCGAGACCTTGCCGCTTGATTGCCGCGTAAACACTGTCACCACAAAATTGGCGCTGCGAAAAGCGGCAGAAAAAACCCTGCCGCGCGTTACAGCTCAAAAGGATAAGCTTGGTTTTCCCGTGCCGATACGCGAGTGGCTGAGACAAGACGAATATTATAATACTGTAAAAGAACAATTTACAAGCGATGCGGCAGAAAAATATTTTGACACTGAAAAGCTTGTAAAATTGCTCGACACACATAAATCGGGTAAAAAAGATTTAAGCCGAAAAATCTGGACGGTTTATACATTTATTGTGTGGTATAATCAATATTTTTAATAATGGAGGATGAATTATGAATTGTAAAAACTGTGGATTTGAATACGGTGAGCAGTATGATTATTGCCCGAACTGCGGCACACCCAAGGCAGATAAACAGCCAACAGGTGAACAACCGACTATGCCAGAGCCGGTAAGTCTTAATCCCGCGGCAGACAGGATTATGAACGCGCTAAAGGATAGTATGTTTTTAGTTCTCTGCATACTTATGTCGGTGTCTTGTGTTATGTCCATTGCAGCAGGAAGCTTACCTTTAATTAATATTTTAATCACCGTATTTTTATGGCTTACATATGCAGATGCCAGCAAGGGATTTGTTAACGAAAACCATCTGCGCAGTGTGAGCGGCACGGTGTATGCAAGCTATGTTATAACCAATGTTGCGTGTGTAATGCTTATAGTTGGCGGTGTTCTGTTTGGTGCAGTATTTGGTTTTATTACAAGCACACCTGAATTTATCAGTGAGCTTGAAGCTGCGCTTAGTGTGTACGATTTTAGTGAGTTTAACATAAACATATCAGATATACCGCAAGAGTTATGGTCTTTATCGGGATGGATCCTAGGCTTTATGTT
The DNA here is from genome assembly GCA_017466905.1 of Clostridia bacterium. Classification (GTDB taxonomy): domain Bacteria; phylum Bacillota; class Clostridia; order Oscillospirales; family Acutalibacteraceae; genus UBA737. The sequence continues at coordinate 18,255 of JAFTTE010000072.1, forward strand.
TATATTTATTGCTGCAATAGGTCTTGTTATAAACATTTTGGGCATGCGCAAAATACACCGCTTTGCCAAGTCGGTGTATCAGGGTATAATGTTCCAAAAGTCAGAGCTTGAAAAGCCGAGGGCGGCAAAAAACTGGTTGCTTTTCTTTGGTATATGTTCTGCTATATCGGCGATGACATCATTGGCGGGAGGTGGCATTGTTGCCACGCTTGCGACCGGAAGCAGTGCCGCAAGTGCTATTATTGCATCCATACTTATAGATAAATATCTTATTCCTGAAACCTATTATACATTATAAATATATACAGCGTAGCGAATTTTCGCTGCGCTGTTTTACTGTATGTTTGATATTGTAAATATTTTGTCGAAACATTTTTTAAAATTCTATCAAAAAACACTTGCAATATAATTATTTATGTAGTATAATACTTTAGCACTAGGGCAAAACAATATATATCGCGGGGTAGAGCAGTTGGTAGCTCGTCGGGCTCATAACCCGGAGGTCGTTGGTTCAAGTCCTTCCCCCGCAACCATGGTTGGCTACCAAAATAGATGACAGCCCGAAAAACCCAGTAACCACAACGGTTTCTGGGTTTTTTCGTTACCTAAACACCACTTGAATTAAAAAGATGCCACCTCCCTAAAATAGATGTCTGGGAGGACTTGAACTAAATATTACGATAAATTGGGGCAGATTTTGCGATTAATCTCGTAAAGTCTGCCCCTTTTTTTTATTTTTAATTTGTTAAATGTTTGTGTCTAAAATAACTAATTATAATTTCAAATCCCTGAATATTCCAAACCAATAAACAGAATTGAATGTGATTTCTGTAACATCACTTGGCTTTGAACCACTTTTATATTTTTCAAACACAGCACTAAGATTTTCTTTATCCAAAGTGCGTGTCGAAGATATGTTTGAGCCGTTTGGATGGTTACGGCCACTTTCGAGATAAACCTTATCATCCTGTGTATAAACATAGAAGTATTTCCTTCCTCCATATGTTAGCACATCTCTGGGGTTAACTAAGTAAGAGTTTTTTATCAAGTCCCAAATTTCATTCATATTTATGTTACCGCCTTTTATTTTTCAAATACAATTATTTCTTTTTCTAAGTCAACATCAACTGTTTTATAACCAACACTTAACCAACTAAGTGCTATAGAATGCGTAGTGGTATTTGCCCAAAAAGCTCTGTGTTCTCTTGCTGAATCAGGTAGCGAAAAACCAATTGCTTTTTCAATATCTCCAAAAGAAATTGAAACAGGCTTACCTTCTGCATTGGTTAATAACTCAGTTAATCTTCTATACTTTTTGCTTGACTTAATAGGCTCATTTCGATCGTTGCTATTTAAAGAGTTGTTTTTGAGAGCAGCAACCTCGTCCTCTAATGATTTGATACGGTCTAACATTTCAAGAATAATTCTATCGTAATCCATATTATTTTGCTCCTTTAATTAAATTTATGTTTTGCGTATTAAGTGAATTAAAGCAAAAGGAATAGCCAAAAAGAAAATACAAATAATCCAAAAAATTAATTTAAATATCCAACCGCCACAGGCATAATACATAACTTTCCAAAAGCTCATGTTAGCACTTCCTCTCTAAACCTATTCTATAACAACAAAAAGTATGTGTCAATACATTTTAGTATTTTTTATGACATTTTATGACTTTATATAAATTATCAAAAGCGGATGTGATGAATTATCATTGCATCCGCTTTTTTTGTTTTCTGACTTTTTTCTCCCCTTCCGGAGATTAAGTATAAATTAAAAATGAAAGGAGATGACGACAAATATGGCTTTGAGATTTTCAGCAGTTAAGTTAACTGCGCAAGAAAAATCGTGTGAACTGCTTGTCGGTGGAGTGCCAACAGGATATGAAGACCTCACAGGGTGGACAGCATTTGATAATTTCCTTAAAGACATTGATGACGAAGATAAAGTTAATGTCCAAATGGATACCTACCTTTACGGCGAAGGTGAAATAGTTGATGCTGACCCTGCTGAAGTCGCATATATGAAACAGCGACAAGAAGCAAATCCAAATTTTCTTAATGACCGTTGCAGCAATATCGGCGTTTTGGAATACGATATGGATTGCTCACAAAATGAAACTTTTGAAATGGAGATGAACTAAAATGGGATTATTTAATGATTGGAATCAAATGGCTAAAATCAATAAAGCCAAATATCCACCCGGAACAAGAATTGAGTTAATCAGCATGAACGACCCTCACCACCCTGTCGAGAGTGGCACTCGAGGAACGGTAGATTTTGTTGATGACGGCGGCAACATCCATATGAAATGGGATAATGGTCGCTCTCTTGCTCTTTGCTCAGATGCAGATGAATTCAGAAAATTATCTCAAGAAGAAATTGATGAAGAACTTCGTATGCAGAACCAAGAACAAGAAACTCAGGAACAGTCCATGTAGCAAGTGAGGTGGAACGGAAAATATACAAATAAAGCCCGGATGCCATATGGCAATCCAATTTATTGATTTATGTTCAGGAATCGGAGGTTTCCATTCCGGCTTGGTGGCAACAGGTCATTATGAGTGTGTTGGACATGCGGAAATAGACCCTCATGCTTCTAAAGCATATAAGGCCATCTACGGAAAAGAAGGAGGTTTGAATTATGGCGACCTGCGAGAAATTAACCCGAAAGAATTGCCCGACTTTGACCTTCTCTGTGCCGGATTTCCTTGTCAGAGTTTCTCTGTTGCCGGACGAAGACTTGGCTTCCAAGATACAAGAGGAACTGTCTTCTTTGAAATTGCCCGAATCATTGCAGAGAAACGGCCTCCATTTTTACTCTTGGAGAATGTCCCCGGATTGCTATCGCATGACGGCGGCAGGACGCTTACTACCATCTTCTCCACGCTTGTTGAAATGGGGTATCATCTCGAATGGATGGTGCTTAACAGCAAATACTTCGGAGTCCCACAACAGCGCCGAAGGTTGTACATTGTCGGATATCTTGATTCACGATGTGCCGGAAAAGTATTTCCTCTCGGAAGCAGCTATGCGAAAAATCTTAAACAGCTTATCCCCGGCGCACAAGGACAACGAGTCTACGAAACAGACGGAATAGCCTGTACGCAATGTGCGAGTGCAGGTGGCTGGGGCGGTAAAACGGGATTATATTTTATCGATATGAATGTCAATCCAAAGATTACCGATGTTGCCCGTTGTATTACTGCAAGGCACGATTCGGGAGTCAGTAACCACCGAGGTGAACACTCTGCTGTGCTTATTGAAGAAGAACCGCCAAGGGCAATGCTTACGCCCGACAGAGAAAAAGTTAGGCAACAAGGACGGCGCCTTAAAGAGCCGGACGAAGCCATGTTTACCATTACTGCCCAAGATAAACATGGCATATATCACAGAGGAAGAATCCGAAAACTTATGCCGATTGAATGTTGGCGTTTGCAAGGCTTCACCGATGAACAATTTCATAAAGCAGAGTCGACCGGACTAAAAGACGGTCACCTATATAAGATGGCTGGAAATGCGGTTAGCGTTCCAGTCATTACTGCTATTGGGCAGAAAATGTATGAAATTAACACCGAGTTCGGTATTGTGAAGGAGTGATAAAAATGCCGAATCATATTATTAACCTTATTAGCTTAAAAGGTGATAAACAAAAAATTGCTGAAATGCTTGAAGCAATAAAAACCGAAGAATTTGGTATTGGCTCTGTAGACTTTGAAAAAGTAATCCCAATGCCCGAAAGCCTACGAATTGAAAGTGGTTCAAAAACTGATAAAGGGTTGCGAGCTTATAAAGATTTTATTTCGGTATTAACCTTTGATGGTGCTAACGCCGATATGGACTTGCTCAATATTCCCGAAGAAAAAGAAAACCGATTTTTAAGTATGCGCACGGATATAAAAAGGGATGAATGGGAACTCGGTCGCCAAGCATTCAGAAATGAAAAAATGTACGGCGAACCCACTTGGTATGATTGGGCGATCAAAAATTGGGGTACTAAATGGAATTCATACGGATATGATTACCATGACAGAAGCGATATCACAGAAAATCCTGCTCTTGGTTTTAATACTGCTTGGAGTGCACCACACCCCATAATCCGTAAACTCGCTGAAATGTATCCCGAAGTCACCTTCGAGCATGTATGGGCTGATGAAGACATCGGTCAAAATTGTGGTAAAAGCACCTATGGAAACGGTCAATGCACCGGAGTTTTCTATCCCGAAGGTGATGTGGCTACGGTGTTTGCTTTGAAGGCTTGGGGTGAACTTGATGATGAACCAACACAAACCGAAACAATGACTGATCAAAATATGTAGTAAAGAAGGTGATATCAGATGCTCAATGCAATTGTATCTATAAAAGAAAATAGTGCCGTAATAGAGTTTCCGCTCGAACTATACGAACTGTATCATCAGTTAAATCAAATAGGCATTACTCAAGGCCACCATCGAATTAATATGATCGATTATGAAAATGCGGATGTCAGGGTGAAGTTATATTCAGAAAGCGACTTCGGAAATCATGTAATTCGTTTAATTAACGAAAAAGACACTCTCGAAGACCTTCATACCGTAGTTGGTGCAATAAATATTGCCCCCGATGAAGTTAAAGAAGAACTTGAAGAATATATATTACACGACCAACTGGACAACAAAGAGGAATTATACAATGCTTTAAGAGAATTAAAAGAAAGCATTGCACCTATCGTAACAACCTTTTATTGTCCTCTTACCGCGCAAATTCATGACGATGAATACGGTGAAATGTGTGATGCGGATGACCGTGTAATTAGAAATGCTCAATACGAAATTCAAGAAGCTATCGAAAAAGAGCAAAATCCCGATTTTGATATGGCCGAGTGCATTACCGATCACCCGACCGCAAACAAAAAACTTGTATCTGCGGTTTGGTCGGTTGAAGAAATTAATGGTGTTTTGTATGGAAGGATTGATTGCCGTTCAGCCGAAGACTTTACTCCCGAAGAAATCGAAGCTTTGAAGGATGGCATCTCAGGTCAAAACAGCGATGGGCTTGGTGAAGGCTTTGAGCAAAGAGAAATCAAAACTGATGAAGGCGATATGTATGTTTCTTTTTGGCACTCTGGCGATGATTATTATATCCGCACCAAAGAAGAAATGGACGAAGCCCTGTATCAAGGTATTAAAATGGAAGGTATGTAATTATGAGTGATTTGCTGTTTTTTATTATAGGGTTGCTCCTCGGTGGTTGCATATCTTTTGTTATTCTCTGTTGCTTTCAGATTAATCGAATTAACGCTTACGAATCGGAAATTCGAAAACTGAAAGCCCAACTTTCCAAAGAAGGAAAACATTAATATTAACTGTGAGGCCGTTTGCGTGTGTAAACACAAGAACGGCCTGTTTTTGTATTTTAACGCAACTGCCTCCCTATCGAAAGGAGGTCGGTTACATTGTCCGGCTCAGTAAGCCCACTCCCTTGGACTGGAAGCAAAGGCTGTATTTACACAACAATAGATGCGTTTATGCCTCCGCACAAAACCTATGTAGAACCTTGCATGGGTAGTGCGGAGGTTTTTTTGCGTAAAAAACCATCAGAAAGAGAAATAATCAATGACTATAACGGTGACTTGGTTAAGTTCTTTAGAGTTTTACAGCGCAGTGAAAAATTAGCGTATCTTATAGGGCGGCTATATCTTTCTTTCAATTCAGAGCAACTGTTTAAGGCTAACAAGGCTATGCTTGCAGATGTCCCCAATATTCTCGATGACATCACAGAAACATCCATTATTATCGAAAACGCCGATTGGTCAGATATTGAAAAAGCGGTTGCTTTCTTTGAGAATCAGATATTTAGCTTTTCGTCCACAGGAAAAACCTTTGCCATCGCAAAGAAAGACATGACAAAAAGGTTCGGCAGACTGGTAGCAGCCTGTAGTAGATTAAGAAATGCGGTAATTATGCACCGAGATTATAAAGACTGCATTTCCTATGCTGCGGGTAAGGATACTTTTATTTTGCTCGATCCCCCGTACAAAGGTACGGAGAACTACTATCAAAAAGCCAGTTTTGGTAGCGATGAACATGCAAAGCTGTTTGAATTTATGAATGGAATTCATGAGAAATATAACGGCGATTGTAAGTTTATTATCACATATAACAACGACCCATATATAAAGGAACTTGCCGATAAATATGGCTTTGATACCTATGTGAAAGAACGCTTACACAATATGCTTCAAAGCACCAAGCCCGGCGAAATGTTCGAAGAACTGCTTATCGGTAATTATGACCTATGCAAACAAGCGGAAACGAACAGCAACTATCTGTTGGAACAGTCCCGGCAGTTAACATTATTTGATTTTCAATATGATTACTAAAAGGAGATTTAAAATGAAGAATATTACAGAATTTTCATTCACCCTGCCGGAAGACTTGTTGGATGCCCTTGGCATTAATGAAGATTCCATGTTCGAAACATACTTCGAGGATGGCAGAGTAAGAATAAGACTTCTTGACGAAGAAGATTGTCAGGAAGAAGCAGAAAACGAGGATGTTGTAGACGATGAAGACCTTAACATCCCCGAAAAATGTGTTCTTTGTCCTAATTTCTGTTGGCATTGCAGAAAATGTACTATTTATATTTAAGGAGTGTGATTTAAGTGAACAGAAAGATTGTGAGAGTCCTCGGCAAACGAGGACGAATTACCATCCCCTATGAAATTAGAGTCCGCAATAAAATTGGATATAACGATATCCTGTCTTTTGAGGAAAAGGATGCGAATACCATTATAGTTCGCAAAGAAAAATTGTGTGGCGGTTGCACTCCCCAATGTTTTGATGAAGCAAGCGATATCTCTATTGAAGACTTCATTGATAGCCTTTCTCCCGAGCAGCAACGCAAAGCTACAATTTACCTTAATTTGTTGTGGGCTAAGAAAGAAGGTGCAAAAGTAAATGGCTGAGTATAAAAGCCTTTATAAATGGTCTCTTAAAGAAGCCCAAGGGTTAGGAGAAGTCGAACTTTGGCGAAAGAGCCATAAAGAAAACTGTAATTGCGCAAGGGCAATCGAAAAAGCTATAACCGATAATTATAGCGACAACAGTCTAAACACAGATGTAGTTAAAGACATTATTGCTGAATACGGTTATGACCGAGTAAATCATGTCTTGGCGAATACAATTCAGCAGAACAAAAATGACGGAAGATACAGTCAAGAAAACAAAAATTGGGCAAAAGCCTTTTACATCCCGAATGAAGATGTAAATTGGCATTTTGCAGTCGAAGGGCATCCCGGTTTAGTTAATATGGTTGTTGACAGATTTCGTAAGGAATTTCAGTCCCTTGGTTTGTATGATAAAAGTCATTGTTCTGAAGAAGGAAACTATGAAGGAAAAATCCTTGTTATGAAACCGTCAACACTAAAGGACGAATACAAAACACCGGATTTTCAATTATTCCTTGCTACAAGTGGGTTTGGCTGTTATCCCGATAAAATGGGAACTTCATTGTCTGGCGTTTTTCTCAAGGACGATGAGTATGCACATTTTAGAAGACAGGATTTTTTCGGTGTACTCAAGGAAGAATTAATTCCCGAATGGGCGCAAGAAAAGCTCAATCAACTTTCCGAACCCGAAGAAAGCACAGATATTAAGATGGAAGGTGTCTGAAATGCGAGTAAAAATTTATCAAATTAACACAGATCGTGATAAACATAATCAAAAGTTTATGAAGTTAAATGACGGCCAAAAGCCCGATCCTACTACCTACGATGAGGTGTTCGATGCAGAACTTGAAGAAAATAATCTTGAATCAATATATACTCGTTTCAATACAGAACAACATCCGCTATTTAGAGGACACTCCCTTTCGGTTTCGGATGTTGTTCTTTTAGATGGGAAGGCGCATTACTGTCAGCCTTTTGGGTTTAAGGAAATTCCATTCGATGAATCTAAAACTCAAAAGCCCGACAATCTTATGCGCGTAGTATATGTCGAGCCAAATAAACCTGCTTATGTTGCAGAAATTGAACATACTCTCAAAGGAGAGCAACGAGCCGTAAAAGGACTTATTGAAGCTGTATATCCTTGTGATGATGACAATGTTTGTTTTGTCTGCAACGAGGAAGGAAAACTCATAGGTATGGAAGGCAATCGAATAGTAAATCTTGGCAATACGATTATTGCCGGACCATTTTTTGTTTGCGGTCTTACCAGTGATGACTTTAGAGGACTAACGGATGAGGAGGTGACGAAATATATGGATGCGTTCAAAGAGCCTGAGCAGATTTCTCAGGCAGAGGTAGAAGCCGATATGGGTTTCACAATTATAACCGGAATTTAAAATTTGGAGGTAATTATCAATGGCAACAAAGAAGACCACCGGTGTAAAAGCACCGAAAAATGAAGAAAAGAAAAATGTACAGCAGACCGCTCCTGTAGACAACGACAGACCGCAGTACAAAATCCCTTTTATTTCCGCTAAAATTGACCGTCTTAACGATAACCCCGAATCAAAAATCAAAGCTAATGCAAGTGTTGTCATTGGTAATCATTTTGCGGTTCATGGGTTTAAAGTTTATGACGGCGGTGAAAAAGGTATGCAGGTACTTTGCCCCGGACATAAAAGCGGCGATAAGTTCTACGAAGATTTCCATCCTGTGAGCAAGGAAGCTCGTGAGGCTCTGAATGGGTATATTCTTGATGCATATGAGCAGAAACTTGAACAGACACAGAAAGAAGGACAGTCAGAGGATGAAAACCTTGATGAAGACGAAGAACCTGCCTTTGAACAGACAATGTAGGCTTTTATGTTAAATAATCGATAATTTGCTGGACTTTTGAAAGCATTTCGGTATTGTGTAGTTGAGGTGATATTTATGACGAAACGAGTAATTGCAATGATTATGGCAATTATGCTCTGCGTAACACTAATTGCGTGTAGCAATCAAGCCCCTACACAAACCAATATTGAAGAAAGCAAAATCGTTACGAGTGACACAACAAGTGTAACATCAAGCAAAGAAGAAGCGAATATAAGTGATGACACGACTGCTGTTCACTCCCAAAAGCCTACCGTTAACTCCACTCCTTCCTCAACAACGGCGTCCGATATAAAAACAACAGAAAAAGAAAATGTTGAAACAAAAACATCGGAAAACTCTGTAACAGAAAAAGAAGCTGAGATTTCTGCTCCGCCAAAGGAAGTGGAGAAACCAAAAACAACAGAGGAAAAGAAAACAGAAACAACACTCCCTCCCGTTACAAAGGAAGAACCCCAAAAAAACGAACCAGTTACACCTCCTTCAACCACCGAAATCGAAAAGTATGTAGCACAGTATGTTAATCAGTATCGTTCAGAGCAAGGAAACTCAAAAACAACGGTATTAACTGGACTCACAGAGGTGGCGAGGTTTAGAGCAAAACAGCTTGTAACAAACTTCTCACACAACAGTATTCCAAATGCTTGTAACGAATTGAAATACGGTGAGTTTGTGGATATGACTTTATATGGTGGCACAGAATCCGATAGCTATTATCAAGGTTATAACCGAGAAGCCATCGGTAAAGGGGATTGGTTTGGAACAGCAGAGCAAATTGCAAAGCGAATTGCTAAAGGTTTCAAAAACAGTAGCGGTCACTGGTCTTATGTTGGCGACTCCCAATACGGCTATATGGCGGTTGGAGTCTACTACAACCAAAGTGAAGAAAAATGGTACTGTTGTATCTGTATGAGTAGTAAAAATTATGGTGATTAAAATATAATCCACCGCAACCAAGCCCTCGTCTACGGACGAGGGCTAAATTTATTTCAACTATGAAAGGACGAATGATCTATGAATTTTAATAAGAATAAATGGTCAAAAGTATTAGCAATGTTTCTTGCGGTGGTAATGACAATTATGGCAATGCCGATGAGTGCTTTCGCTGCCGTTGCATCTGACCTGCCCGACAATATGGCTGACCACTCTATTCTCCGTGCGCTTGAATACACCGGATATGACGTACAGAAGCAAAAGAATGACGGAACACTTTATCAGTCAGGCTCTTACGGTTCAAGAACACCGGCGGCGGTGCTTTCTGGAATCAATTACGGAACAAGCACTTCGGGTAAAGAAACCGTTGCTGACAGTTCTACTGTTACAGGTCGCGCACCCGACATTGCAACCTTTCAAAGCAAAGGATTGTGCTGTGCTTCCTTCGTAACATATTACATCTGCAACTATCTCCCTAATATTGAAGGTGTAGATACGCAGTTTATTACCGATGCTATTAATGCAACAGGTTGGAACTCACAGGCTGTTGTAACTTGGCAGAAGGCACTCAATGGTCTTGTAGATGATGGCGAACTCGAAAAAATCGGCACAAGTTCTTCCAATGTCAACAGAAATAAACTTGCTCCCGGCGACCTCATTATTTTCGGTAATGATGAAAACTCTCATACCCACATTGCCGTATATTCGGGTACCTATAAAGGAACAGATTTCCTCATCCATGTCGGCAACGACAGAGGCCCCGAAATTATGCCTGTCGCATGGATGAGTGACTCTTCTAATGGCAATAAAGCATCGTATCCTAACGCTTATTATCACTTGCCCGATGATATTTTTGAACAGGACGGTAGTATTGAGGTATATAAAAAGGATACGGACGGCAAAGCCTTGGCAGGTGCTGTGTTTACAGCAACCAACAGCGAAACAGGTCAGTCCTTTAAAATTGGCCCCACAAATAGTAAGGGCTATGCCAT
>JAFTTE010000073.1 GCA_017466905.1 Clostridia bacterium
AGCATTTTGATAGCATTAAGCACGGGTTTTACAAGCAGGCGGTTATCACAGAGGTAGGCCGCGATTTTGCCGCCGATATAAACTATATATTCGCCCATCATCTGCTTATATGTAACGCCGTCAATAAGTGACATTTGATCTAAAATAAAATTTAAATATTCTTTACTTGTAGACATACTGTTCCCTCTTGCGTTTTAAAAATAAAGCACCTGCTTTATCGACTTATCAGTCAAAGATAACCGATTTTTTCTTGCCGTTTTTGCCTCTTGGGTATTCACGAATTCTGACAATAAAATCAAAATTTACGGCTTCATCAGCACCCGATTTTTCGAGTAAAATTCCGCCCTCGTTTACCTCTTTGATAATACCTGTAAGCTGTGAATTAAAGGTATAAATAATACATTCCTTACCTAAAAATTTTTGCGCTAATTCAAACATTTCGGTGTCCCCCGCTTTTCTTTTATTTATAATATTTTTTATAGCCGTTCTTTCGTTTCGCTGTGTTATGAAGATAATCAAAAACAGCATAATTATCGGCAGATAAGAGCTCACGTTTATCCCCCTATTTTATCTTCTTTCCGTCTGAAAAGGCGTTGCCCACCTTATCGCCCAGTTTAATATATGTGTGGTGAACTGGGTCGTAGGTAATTGCCTCAAGTTTTGCGGGGTCAATCTGTCCATCTTCACCCAAAACCGACTCGTCCGCGCTGACGTTTACAATCTCGCCAATGCAGATGCCGTCTTCATTAAACTTTAAAAGCTTGCATTCAACAGTCATTGGAAATTCAGAAATTACAGGCGCGTTTACAAAGTTCGATTTAACAGTTGTAAGACCCGCCCTTTCCATTTTGTCGGGAACGTTATTGCCCGAAACAATACCGACATAGTCCGCTTCTATCACGTGCTTTGCATCTGCGATGCTGACTGTAAAAGCCTTGCTTTCTAATATATTCTTTGTTGTTTTGTGGTCATCGGCAAGGCAGATCATAATCTGATTTGTATCATAAATTCCGCCCCAGGCCGCGTTCATACAGCAAGGCGCACCATCCTTGTCATAAGCCGCAACTATATATACAGGCATTGGATATGCCCAGGTTTTTACACCAAAATCTTTTCTCATAAAAGCACCTCGTTTTTATTTAATATAATCAGTATAACATATTTACTCATCAAAGAAAAGCAGTAGGATTAAATTCCTACCGCAAAATTTTTTTAATCTTCATTTAATACATCAAGCACTTTATAAAGCAGATTATATAACTGCTTTACCTCTGTACTGTCAAGCTTGACACAGCCTGCAACACTTTGTGGTACTGTAACCGCCTGCTCTTTAAGATTCTCGCCTTTTTCTGTAATTTTGGCCTCAAGCACACGCTCGTCCGCCTTAGAACGCGAACGGATAATATATCCCTTAGCTTCAAGGCTTTTAAGCACAGGGGTAAGTGTACCCGAATCTAAAAACAGTTTCTCGCCAAGTTCTTTAACACTAAGGCTCTTTTCTTGCCAGAAAACCATCATAGCAATATACTGCGTGTATGTGAGTTGGAGCGCGTCAAGATAAGGTCTGTAGCGCTTTATAACCTCACGCGAGGCGGCATAAAGCGGAAAGCATATCTGATTTTCGAGTTTTAAACCGTCGTATTTGCTACTCATAATCTTATCCCTGCAATCCTCTTGACTGGCGGTCCATATCCTCAACAACAATGTCAAAGATTTCGCCCAAGGTAGCGCAGTATTTAAGTACTTCCCACGGCTCATTAGTGTGATAATGTATCTTAATCAATTCTTCATCACCCACAGCCAAAAGGCTGTCACCCTTGAAATTATTAACAAAGTAATCGTTTATAGCGTCTTCATCAAGATTTGTGCCTTCAATCAAAAGCTGTGTATCGTATCTGTATTCCTGCATAATGTTTCCCCTATTCTTCAATTATTTTTCTTGCAAAATCGGAAATTTTTGCAATATCTGTTTCATTTGGTCTGCCTTTGTGAACCTTTCCAAACTGTCCTCTGCAATGAAATTCTTCATTTGCTACTGCTACACCCACAGTATCGGCAACCTTTAATACGGGCTTTTTCATAGATTTCATCATAGCCGATGTGCCAAAGCAGACAATTTTGCCGATAAATTCCTTGTTGCTGAGTATAAACTGCTTTACGGCTTCATCCACATCAAAAGCATAGTAAGAGCAACCAAGGAATAATATATCAACCTTTTCGGTAAGCGGAACCGAAACATCCAACGCCTCTGTTGAAACAGCATTGGATATAGCATCCGCTAACTTTTTTGTATTACCCGAACGGGTGTAATAACGCACTGCAACGTTCATAACCGTATACCTCACTTATACCGATTAATTTATTTCATTATACGCCTTTCTAACGGCAATTGCAAGCTGATCTGTGCAAGAGGTTGGTCTTCTGCCGCAGGTGTTGCCAAGCAGCTTCTCTTCAATTTCTTCTACAGTCGAACCGTCAAGCAGTTTTGAAATTGCTTTCAGGTTACCGTTGCAGCCGCCGTAAAAATCAATATTTGTAATAATATTGCCGTTTATATCAAAGCTGATTATCTGAGCGCAGGTGTTTTCTGCCTTATATTCATATCTCATTATAGACATTCCTCAATCTTTGACTTTAATTTTTTCATATCGGTAGGCTCAAAACGGGCAACTATATCACCGTTTCTATCGATGAGGAATTTTGTAAAATTCCATTTAACAGCGCCGTTTTTCTTGAAATCCTTATCCATTTTTTTAGCAACACCATTCATCATAAGTGCCATAGGACTTTTGCCAAAGCCTTCAAATTTGGTGTTTTCAGAAAGCCATTTAAAAAGCGGAATAGCATTTTCACCAATTACATCCACCTTTGAAAACTGTGGAAAGGTAATTCCGTAGCGACCTGTGCAGAAGGAATGAATTTCTTCGTCATCTCCGGGAGCCTGACCGCCAAACTGATTGCAAGGAAAATCAAGAATTTCAAGACCCTTATACTTAAACTCATCATAAAGATCCTGCAATTCGTCATACTGTGGTGTAAAGCCGCAGCCTGTTGCTGTGTTTACAACAAGCAATACCTTGCCCTTGTAACTGTCAAGTGAAACCTCACTGCCATCTTGCGCTTTTACCTTAAAATCATAAATATTCATAAATTACCTCCAAAAATTTTGATTGCTCTAAATTAAATTGAGCACAACTTAATTATATTGATATTTCTTCTTTTGTCAATAGTAAGTGTATCCAATCGTTTTATTATTTAATTCAAATTTTGAATAACATATTACATTTAATGCAAACTAATAAAAAGGAGTGGATAATATGAACACAAACGAACTTGCTAAAAACGCACTTGACCAGATACCAAAAGCTAACGCCAATGCCAAAAGGATTGTAGGTCTTGTAAAGCAAAGCGGCAGAGTTACAGGATATAAACTGTCAGATGACAGCATTGTTTCAAAAAGTGATGCCATATCAATGGCAAAGCAGGGGCAAATTGCAGGTGTGGGCATTGCGCACCGAAAGGATAGCGAATACCTTAAATCGATCCCCGACGGTAGTGAAAACAATAACCTTGGCAACCTACCGAGTGTTTCTATGAAATAAGGAACGGATAAATCCGTTCCCTACATAATATCTTTTAATTACAAAATATAATCCGTAATACAATCATACCAATGCACATAGGTTTCGCCGTTTACAGTCAATCGCTCGTTTTCAGGTAGCATTTCAGTCCATTTGCGTTTATATCGACTTATTGCCCAATCATCACGGTTAAATCTGCGCCAAAGAATTGTACGTCCGTTCGAATCGAGATATTGTTCACAACACACGTATTCGCCATAATATGAATCAAGGCTTAATACTCTTACGGTATCATATTCATTGCCATTTATTGTAATAGTATATCTTCCAACAATATCGCATAGTTGATCCGTGTTTTCTGCGATGATATTTTCATCGTGTTCAGATATTTTTTCCATAGCGGTCAAGTTTGTTTCCTTTCCGCAGTTGTTTTCACCGTAACCCCATTCTGCAATAAATTTATCTCCATCAAGAAACGTTAAATATTTTCGTATTCCATCTTTTAGATAGTTTTCAGCAAGAATGCGACAGTGAGTCTCAGTCAGTTGAGCAATGTAATAATGCTCTATATCGTCTTTACCTATTCCAAAATGATTATAGCGGCATTCTTTGATTTCTACACCTTCAATTTCATGCACCATTGCTTTCCCTATCACTTCCATTTCGCTCCATTCAGAGCATTTTTTTGTATCAGTTTCATAAATACCCCAGATGAGTTTCTCGCCTAATTTGGGGACGATAAATAATCCCCACAACTCATCCCACTTAACAGAAAACGGCGGTTTATTACTTGGCTCAATTTTATATTCGGGTAAAAATTCGGGTAGTTTTTTCATTGTACTTTCCCCTTTCAATGTTTTTGTACTATAAGGATATTTGGTTTTAAAATTCTGCTTTGCTGTGTGCAAACGGCTTTTAACAGTACCGATAGGTATATTCAGCATTTTTGCAATCTGCGCTTGCGGTAAATCTTTAAAATACGCAAGGTAAAGTATTTGCTTATCCTTGTCGCAAAGTGTTTGCAAAACATCACCTGTGATATTTGCTTCCATATACCCAAAGCGGCTTTGAATGATTTCGTTCTCACAAAGCGCATCTATCGGTATCTCAAACTGTTTTGCCTTTTGCCTGAAATAATCATTACACTTATGGCGGGCAATACTCAAAATCCAAGCCTTGAACGACTGTTTTGTTTTAAGAGCATCAAAACCTTGATATGCAGCTACATATATGTCCTGCAAAATGTCTTCCGCATCCGCATAGTTTGATATCTTAAACTTTACAAATCGCTCAACCGCTATATTGTTTTCACATAACAGCTTTTCAAATTCGGTCATTGCCTCACCTCCCTGCAGAATTTAAAAGCGCTTTCACAAATATAGTCGCAAAAACCGCTTAAAAGGTTCATTTAAAAATATCATATTATATTTATCTTTTCAACATAAACAAAAGCCTCCCTCTGATGAGGGAGGTGGATTTTGCGTAGCAAAAAACGGAGGGAGAGCGATACAGTAATTAATCAAAAATTGCTCTCTCCCTCAGTCACCATCGGTGACAGCTCCCTCGTCAGAGGGAGCCAATATAAACATTCTTATTTTACATTAAACATAAACTCATTATCCTTATAATCACAAACCACACTATCTCCGTTTTTGATGGTGGTGTCGAGGATTTTTTCGCTTAAGTTATCTTCAATGCGGTTTTGTATTTCGCGGCGCAGGGGTCGCGCGCCGTATATTGCATCAAAGCCTTTATCGGCAAGAGCGGTCAAAACCTCATCGGTAAAGTCGATTGTGATATTGAGGTTATTAAGGCGCTTTTTAAGGTTTTCGAGCATTTTGCCAGCAATCTGCTTGATTTCGTCCTGTGTTAATTTACTGAACACGATAATATCGTCAACACGGTTTAAAAACTCTGGGCGGAATGCGGATTTTAACTCCTCTAAAACGCGGGATTTTATATCCTTTTCGTTTTGGTCGCCACCATCGCTTGAGCCAAAGCCAAATGACACCTTTTTATCGGTTATAAGGCGGGCGCCGATATTAGAGGTCATAATAATAACCGCGTTTTTAAAGTCGACCTTTCTGCCCTGCGAGTCGGTGAGTATGCCGTCCTCGAGTATCTGAAGCAGTATATTAAACACGTCGGGGTGTGCCTTTTCGATTTCATCAAAAAGAATAACTGAATAAGGATTGCGGCGCACCTTTTCGGTAAGCTGACCGCCCTCTTCAAAGCCGACGTATCCGGGGGGCGAGCCGACAAGTCGCGATACGGTGTGCTTTTCCATATACTCGGACATATCAAGGCGAATCATCATATTTTCGCTGCCGAACATAGCTTCGGCGAGCGCCTTACAAAGCTCGGTCTTGCCGACACCCGTAGGACCTAAAAAGATAAATGAGCCAATAGGACGCTTGGGGTCCTTAAGACCTACACGGCCGCGGCGGATTGCCTTTGATACAGCACGCACAGCCTCGCTTTGTCCTACAAGACGGTTGTGCAATACCTCTTCGAGTTTTAAAAGTCTTGCAGACTCTTCTTCTGTAAGCTGAACTACAGGCACACCTGTCCAAAGGGATACGATTTCGGCAATGTTTTGTTCCGTTACTTCACCTGCCGAGTGAACGTTTTTGCCGCTTTGCTGTTTAATATTTTCGATTTCTGCTTCAAGCTGTTTTTCCTGATCACGCAAAGAAGCCGCGCGTTCAAATTCTTGTGAGTTTATTGCATCATCTTTTTCAGCCTTTATAGCCGTAAGCTTTTGTTCGGCTGATTTTAACTCGTCTGACGGAGCACTTGAAGCCAAACGCACGCGCGATGCCGCTTCGTCAATAAGGTCAATTGCTTTATCGGGTAAAAAGCGGTCATTGATATATCTTGATGACAGCTTTACTGCCGCAGTGATAGCATCATCGGTTATAACAACCTTGTGATGAGCCTCGTACTTATCTTTTAATCCTTTAAGAATAAGTATGGCGTCATCCTCGTTTGGCTCTGCTACCGTTACAGTCTGAAAACGACGTTCAAGCGCTGAATCTTTTTCAATGTTTTTGCGGTATTCACTGATTGTGGTAGCACCGATAAGCTGAAAATCGCCGCGGGCAAGTGACGGCTTTAAGATATTAGCCGCATCGGTTGAGCCCTCTGCAGAACCGGCACCTATAATAGTGTGGATTTCGTCAATAAACAGTATAATATCGTCTGCGCGAGTTACCTCATCAACCACAGCCTTTATGCGTTCTTCAAAATCACCGCGATATTTGGTGCCTGCGACCATACCGGTAAGGTCAAGTGTAAACACGCGCTTATCAAGCAAAATCTCGGGCACATTGCCGTCTACTATTCGCTGTGCCAGACCCTCGATTATCGCGGTTTTGCCGACACCAGGCTCACCGATAAGGCAAGGGTTGTTTTTTGTGCGGCGGCAAAGTATCTGGATAATGCGCTCAACCTCGGTCTCGCGGCCAATAACAGGGTCTATTTTGCCCTTTGCCGCTTCTGCGGTTAAATCTCTGCCGTATTTTTGCAGGGTTTCGGTTTTGCCACCCTTGCTTTTAACAGCACTATTGTCACCCATTTTTACATCATTAATATTTTGTGTTCCTGCACCTGAAATCTCTAATGCATCTGAGGTAAGCGTGGATACATCGCATCCAAGCTCCTTTAAAAATCTGATAGCAAAATTATCCTGTTCGCTTAGTATTCCAATAAGTATATGCTCGGTGCCGACATATTTTTTTCCCATATTACTGCAACCCTGCATTGCTACCTCTAAAACACGTTTAGCACGCGGCGTAAAATAATCGGGTGACAGCTTTGTAGGTGTGCCCGTGCCTATGCTCATACGGATTAGCTCTTCTATTTTATCGGCAGTAACACCGTGTTTAGCTAACACACTTGCTGCAATACCACTGCCTACACGCAGCAGGCCTAACAGCAGATGCTCGCTACCCACATAGGTATGCCCCATCTGAGATGCCGAATTTATGGCCTGATTTAAGCCCTCGTTGGCTTTTTCGGTAAAACCGTTAAAGTTATATTTCAAAAACAAAATCTCCTTTAAAGTAAATTTCTAATCATATTAGCGCGTTCTATATCGCGCTCATCGGGTGACATTTCACCGTATTTTCGCATTAGCATATAAGGTTGACCCTCTACAATAAGCTTAATCGGTAACGCGCGACATTCTAGCAATCCTAAAGAAAGCCCTAATTTTATATCGCTAAGGCGCGACATCATCTCACTGCTTGTGAGTATTCTTGCATTTTTTAACACACCGAGTGACCGCATACATCTATCCTCAAGCCTAATACGGTTAAGCTGTTCGCGATAGCCCTGCTCTTTTTGTATTAGCTGTGAAGCAATTATTTTAAGGTTATCTATAGCGTTCTTTTCACTGATGCCAAGTGTTATTTGGTTTGATACCTGATAAAGTGACGCAAGCGCCTTGGTACCCTCGCCGTACATACCGCGTATGGTAAGCCCTATTTTACTGATTGAATCTGCAAGACCCGACATCTCGCCGTGACTTTCTATAAGAGGCAGATGCAGCATAACCGACGAACGAAGGCCTGTACCCAAATTGGTAGGACACTCGGTTAAAAAACCTATTCGTTCATCAAAAGCAAGGTCTAAGCCGCCACACAAAAGCGAATCAATATGGTCGGCAATATCGTAAGCCTTTTCAAACTGAAGTCCTGCAAGCAGTACCTGCACGCGTATGTGGTCTTCCTCGCCAA
The DNA here is from genome assembly GCA_017466905.1 of Clostridia bacterium. GTDB lineage: Bacteria > Bacillota > Clostridia > Oscillospirales > Acutalibacteraceae > UBA737. The sequence goes on from JAFTTE010000073.1 coordinate 8,321, forward strand.
GCATTATACAAATGCTTTCATCTTCAGAAATAATTATTGCCCTGTTTTGACAGTTTGATGCAAAGCGGTGGCTTATAATATGGCGCTCTACCATGGCAAATCGCTCTATTTCGGGTATATTTTCCATAGCTATATATTTAAGCGTCTTTGCAAACGGTGTACTGCTTTCTAAAATAGCCTTGCGGACAGCTTCATTTACCGTTTTGAACTGCTCTGGGCTCATTTTAGATGGAAAAGGTATACCGTTTATATTGCGTGCAAGACGAATACGGGTGCTTACGGCAATATTATCTTGTGGGGCTGATACACTGTACCAATAACTCATTGCGCATCCCCCTCTAATTTCTTGATTTTATCACGCACAACTGCGGCTTGCTCGTACTTTTCCTCACGCACAAGATGACTCAGCAGACTACGGAGTTCCTCTACGGTATCCTTACTTTGTTTTACAGTATTCGGTGCGCGGTTTGGTACTTTACCTATATGCTTGGTACTGCCGTGCACCCTTTTAAAATAGGGCAAAAGCTGATCATAAAAGGTGGTGTAGCACTCGGGACAGCCGCATTTGCCGCTTTCGGCAATATCTGAAAAGGTAGAGCCGCAGCAGCTGCAGCGCGTAAGCTGTATATTAGAAGCCGCACTTAGCGTATCACCAAACATTGAGGACAGCATTTGTGAAAGGTTATTGCCCTTTATATCGCTATACCCCTCATTCGCGGCACAATAGCCGCAAAGATGCTTTTCGGTAACTTTTCCGTTTATAACCGAGCGTATATGCGTTGTGGCGCTATTTTTTCCACATTTTTCGCAAAGCATAAAATCAGTCCTCTCAAATCTGAACAAGCAGCATTTCTTTCAAAATTGCCGCGCGTAAGCTATCCTGCAAAATAACAGGCACACTGCGCATAACATTGTTTGAAAGCGCCGCATACATAATGCGAGCTGTTTCTTTGGAAATAAGCTCAGACTGCAAACAGTTTTCAATAACTATACGCGCGCTCATTGTATCAATGCTGTCGCCTATCGAATTAATTATATGCATAAAGGCAGTCGACTTACGCATAACAACACGGCTGATTTAATATAACCGCCACCGCCGCGACGGCTTTCAATAATATAGCCGTGCTCGGGCGTAAAACGCGAAGACAGCACATAATTAATCTGACTTGGCGCGCAACCAATAATATTGGCAAAATCGTTACGCTGTATCTCGGCAGTATTTTCGTCTGATTCGTTAAGCATACGCAATATTTCGTTTGTTATCAAATCGCTTATCTTCATAATCAACTTCCCCTTTTGACTTTCTTTGACTTTATTATAAAACAAAGGTCAGTAAAAGTCAATAATTATTTTTTGTAACACAATATTTATTATCAGCATAGTATGTGATGAAAGACAAAAAAGGAGGTCTTGATTATGTGTAATAATGGCTTTGGTGGTAACTGTACTTGGATAATCATCCTTATCCTCTTACTCACATGCTGCTGCGGTAACAACGACAACGGTTGCGGTTGCAATTCTTGCTCTAACAACGGCTGCGGTTGCTAATTTTTATCCATACAGCAAATCACGGGGCACCTGATAACAGGTGCCCCGTGATTTTTTGTATAACAAAAAGCCTGACAGTAATACCGCCAGGCTTTTATGTAAATATTAGTTATTGTTATCAAAGAATTTCAAAACAGAGCCAAAATTATCATCATCGCCGTCGCCTGTGTCGCCAAGAAGAGCAGCAAGGTCATCCTTCTTGTCGTTCTTCTTATCATCGCCAAGACCGGTAGCTACAACAGTAACACGGATGGTGTCTTCAATGCTTTCATCAAGCTGAGCACCCCAAATGATTGTTGCATCGGGATGAGCCATTTCCGCAATGATGGTAGAAGCCTGCTCAACCTCTTCAAGACCAATATCATCAGAACCTGTAATGCTGATAATTACGCCACGCGCGTTATCCATAGAGGTTTCGATAAGCGGGCTTGTAATAGCCATACGAGCAGCCTGCTCTGCCTTGTCGCGACCAGTTGCTACACCAACACCCATATGTGCATAGCCTGCGTCAGCCATAATAGCTCTAACGTCAGCAAAGTCAAGGTTAACAAGTGCTGTAACATTAATAAGCTCAGAAATGCTTGAAACACCCTGACGAAGAACGTCGTCAGCAATGTTAAATGCATTTTTAAATGTAATTTTCTGCTCAGAAACGAACTTAAGTCTTTCGTTAGGAATAACGATAAGGCTGTCTACCTGCTCACCAAGAGCGGCAATACCTGCCTCCGCCTGAGCCATACGCTTTTTACCTTCAAAAGCAAAGGGCTTTGTTACGATACCAACGGTAAGAATACCAAGCTCTTTAGCAATTGCTGCAACAACGGGAGCTGCGCCTGTACCTGTGCCGCCGCCCATACCTGCGGTAATGAATATCATATCAGCGCTGCGAAGAGCTGCTGCGATTTCGTCGCGTGACTCTTCTGCTGCGGCACGGCCATTATCGGGGTTACCGCCTGCGCCCATACCTGCTGCTGATTTTTCACCAATCTGAATTTTCTGGTCTGCTTTTGAAAGGAAGAGTGCTGCCTTATCGGTATTGATAGCAATAAATTCAACACCGCGAACACCGGCTGCAACCATACGGTTAACTGCGTTACCGCCGCCGCCGCCAACACCTACGACCTTAATCTGAACTACATTTTCCATCTCGTCTGCAACTTCGAATGGCATTTTAAAATTCCTCCATCTTTATACGAATATAGTAATACGCATTAATATACAAATACATATTATCACAACTTAAAACAAATTTCAATAGTTTTTATTACAAAATTGTAACTTTTTTTAACTATCTTCTTCAACAAAGCTCCCCTGGCTGTTTGTGGGTGTCCACATACTTAAATTTATCTTGCCTCTTCGGTCTGTAATGCTCTCTATCATACCTGCCAGATGAGCAATTTTTTCCTGCGTGTAATCGGTTGTGCCAAGCACTACTGTAAATCTTCCCTCAACCTCAAGCGTTATCTGTAAAATATTACTTATATCAATTTTATCAATATTTATTTCCCTTTGATTTAAGGCTGCTATAAGGGTGTTTACAAGCTGTTCTTCTGTATTGTTTTTATAAACAGCCTTTTGAGCAACTTCACCCTCGATACCGCTTGTAACAATCTGAAAAACATTTTCAGGTGTTTGCTGTTGTTGTTTTAAAATATATCCGCTATCACTTAAAATGAAATAACTGTCTCCTGACTGATAATACGCATATTCCTTAGCGTCGGTAACAGTTAAAATAACCGCATCAGGTAAAACGCGCTTTAGTTTTACACTATCAACATAAGGCAAAGATTTTCTTATATTATTTTCGATTTCATCCTCAGATACAACAAGAAGATTATCATCGGTGGAAAGCTTTGATGCTTTTATAATTTCAGATTTAGAATAAATTTCACTACCTGAAACATTTATACGTTTTATAGGGAAAAACACCGTAAAGCACATAATGGCAAGTGTCAGTAATGCAATTATAAGAAAAAATATAAAGGCTGTTTTTAATCGTCTTCGCCTTGCTTTTTTTTGACGCTGTGCCCGACGCTTATTAACTTCAGTTTGCATTAATTTCACTTCCCTTTATACTTCTTTAATATCAGCACCCAACAGCGATAATCTTGAGACTATACTTTCATATCCGCGTTTTATATGATGTATGTCGCTGATAATTGTTGTTCCTTCTGCCGCGAGAGCCGCTACAACCAATGCCGCTCCGCCGCGAAGGTCAGTACATTTACAAGGAGCCGCCGAAAGTGTGCTTACACCCTCAATAATAGCTACCTTGCCCTCTACCTTAATGTGTGCGCCCAAACGTTTAAGCTCATCAACGTAACGAAAACGATTTTCAAATATGTTTTCAACAATAACAGATGTGCCGTATGCCTTTGAGAGCATTGCAAGAACAAGCGGCCCTGCATCTGTGGGAAAACCCGGATATATAGCGGTTCTTACAGTTGATACGCGTGACAGTCTTTGCGGTGCTTTTATAGTGAGACCCTTTCCATTACACTTTATTTTACAGCCCGCCTCTTCAAAAACTGAATTAATTGCAGTAAGATGTGCAGGCGCTACATTTTTTAAAGTAATTTCACTACCTGTTATTGCCGCCGCTGCCATATAGCTTGCCGCAGCAATACGGTCAGGAATTACGGTATGCGTGCAACACTTAAGACCGTCCGCACCGTAAATAGTTACCGTATCTGTACCAGCGCCGTAAACACAAGCTCCACAGGCATTCAAAAAAGCTGCAAGATCACAAATTTCAGGCTCTTTGGCGGCATTGTGTATCACAGTGACACCCCTTGCAGTAGCTGCTGCCAAAATAATATTTTCGGTAGCTCCAACGCTTGCAAATGACAGATGAATTTGAGCGCCGTGAAGCCCCTGAGGCGCGTTAAACTTGATAAGTCCATGACATTCGGACACCTGAGCACCCAAACGCATTAACGCAGATATGTGCAAATCAATGGGACGAGGACCTAACTCACAGCCACCGGGACTGCTTATTACAGCATTACCACACCTGCCAAGAATTGCGCCCAAAAAAATCACAGATGAACGCATCTTTAGCATAAGGCTATCGGGTATCTGACTGCATTGTATTGCATTAGAATTTACGGTAATTGTGTTGTTTTTTAAAGTACACTCGCAGCCTAAGTGCCTTAAAATATTAATTGAAGCATTTACATCAGAAAGCTCCGGACAATTATGTATTATACTAGTGCCACGGCACAACACCGTTGCGGCAAGCAACGGTAAAACGCTGTTTTTGGCTCCGTGAATTTTCACCTCACCAAAAAGTCTTTTGCCACCGTTTATAACTATTTTTGACATTGCTGCTCCCCCTAAAGAAAGGTATTACAATGTCATATTATGCAAAATTTTAAAAATTGCTATTTTTATTACGCATTTGTATATAATTGCATTATTATCTCATAAATTCTTGCGTTTGCATCCAATATTGCGCCACTTTTGGCAGCAGTAGACATACTTGCAAGTCGAGGCTTGTTTTCGATAAGATTTGACACTACCTCAATAAGTTTTTCGCTGGTCAAATCCTTTTCTTCAATAATTTCTGCAGCGCCTATGCGCTTTAATGTCATCGCATTGTGAAACTGATGATTTTCGGCAACATAAGGTGACGGAATAAGAATGGCGGGCTTACCACAAGCAAGCAGCTCACTTAGAGTAATAGCACCCGCGCGACAAATTATAAGATCTGCCGCCGCCATACAAACATCCATATCACTGATGTATTCTCTTATATCAATGCTATTGGATAAATTAACATCTTTAAGATTATCAATAAATTCTTCATAACCCGACTTACCCGTACCGTGTATATGATAAAATTTATCGGTACCATTGTGCCATCTTATAAGTCCCGAAACAGCTTGATTAACCCGCATAGCGCCAAGTGAGCCGCCAAACGATAAAAGCATTGGTTTGTCATTATCAAGGCACAATTTTTTGCGTGCTTCTTCACGTGTTATGTTTAACAGCTCACTGCGCACAGGATTACCTGTTATATAAGGTTTTTTCTTAAGCTTTAAATATTTTTCCGCTTCGGGCATGGCTAGCATTACGGCATCTACATTAGGTGCTAACATTTTAGTAGTTACACCGGGATATGCGTTCTGCTCGTGTATAGCGGTTTTTATACCCATTTTTGCAGCCTCACGCAAAACGGGACCGCTTACATATCCACCCGTACCTATTACCACATCAGGTTGAATTTCTTTTAATATTTTTCGCGCAGTCACAGATGATGTAACTACCTTGCGGATAGCCGAAATGTTTTTGCCTATATTTTCAATACTCAATTTACGCTGAAAACCTGCAACGGAAATTGTGCGAAAATTATACCCCATCTCTGGTACTAATTTTGCTTCCAATTTATCAGGAGTACCGATATAGCTTATATGTGCGTCTGCATGCTTCTCTCTTATATAACCCGCAATAGCAAGTGCAGGATTAATATGTCCCGCAGTGCCGCCGCCTGCAAAAAGTATATGCATAAGAATTTTCCTCCTATTTTACTTTTTCGATATTTGCGCCACGTGATACCGAAAGAACAATGCCCATTTCGGCAAGCAATATCAACAGTGATGTACCACCGTAGCTGAAGAAAGGTAAGCTTATACCTGTGTTTGGTATGGTGTTCGTAACAACCCATATATTAAGCATTGCCTGAAGTCCAACCTGAAAGGTAAGTCCGATAGCAAGCATAGAACCAAATTTATCAGTAGCGCGCATAGCAATTGTAAAGCCTCGCCATACAAGCAGAGCAAACAAAACTATTATAAGCACAGCGCCCACGAGTCCTAATTCTTCACAAACAATAGAAAAAATGAAATCATTATGCGGCTCAGGTACCCACAAATATTTTTGTCGGGACTGTCCTATTCCCCTGCCAAGTATTCCGCCAGAGCCTATTGCCAATAACGACTGTATCGTCTGAAAGCCTTCACCAGTAGCATCTGCCCAAGGGTCAAGCCAATATTTTATACGGTCAGAACCATAACCGATAAAACCTGTAGACTGAGTAAAAATAACCACTGCTACCCCGCATACAGCTAGGACAACACCCGCTATTACTACCTTGCGGTTAAGGCCTCCGATATATATTAAAACCACGCCGATCGCCGCAATAAGTAAGGTTGCGGACAGATGCGGTTCTAAAACAACAAGCACACAGGTAAATCCCAAAACACCAAATAAAAACAGTATAAACTTCCAATTATTCATCAACTTCTGATTGGCGGAAATCAGCGTAGAAAAAAGTATTACAATAGCAAATTTTGCAATTTCTGAAGGTTGAAAGCTAAAACCGCCTATAGCAAACCAACGCTTAACACTCATTCCGCTGACCATTGGTGGCAATATAAGCAGCGCAATAAGCATCAGTGCCGTTACAACATAAACAAGCCAGCTGATCTTTCGCCAGAAGTGATAGTTTATGCGCGAAGTGATGAACATCGCGATAATGCCTGCCCCTGCAAACAGCGCCTGTCTTATTATGAATTTATAACTGTTATCATAATACTCAAGCGAATAGGCATAGCTTGCTGAAAACAACATTACAAGACCAATCGTTAAGAGAATAAGAACTAAAGAAAGAAAGGTAATATCTAACTTACCGCTTTGAAAAAAACCACTTTTTTTATTTTTTAAGTTAGCTTTTGCCATAACACCTTTCCTCCTTTAAATATAATCACATAATTACCAATTAAAAATTATTGAAAGCAATGCTATCAAGCATCCGATAAGCGCTATAAAAGAAAACAGCATTACTACTTTTTGTTCTGAAAAACCGCTCATTTCAAAATGATGGTGAAGCGGTGACATTTTAAAAATTCTTTTGCCTGTGCGTTTAAACCAGAACACCTGCAAAACAACCGATAAAGCCTCTATAAGATAAACACAACCCATAAGCAACAACAATATCGGTCTGCCTATTCCAAACGAAAGAGCAACTACCATACCGCCCAAGAACATTGATCCCGTGTCACCCATAAACACTTTTGCGGGTTTTGAATTCCATACCACAAAGCCAGCGCATGCGCCTGCAAGCGCTGCCGACAAAGAGTTTACAGAGCCGATTCCCATTCTTCCTGACGCTAGCATAAAGGCACAAGCCACAACAAGTGTTACACTTGAAGCCAAGCCGTCAAGACCGTCTGTTAGATTAACAGCATTTGTAAAGCCGTAAATAAACATAAGTGCTATAGGCCAGAACAGCAGTCCTGCGCCGCTTACGATGCTGATTTCACCGATAAACGGAATATATGTTGTATGCATACCGCAAAGTGCCAGTGTTACAAGATATGCCGCAGAAACCAGTAACTGCATAAATGTTTTTTGTTTTGCGGTAAGACCTAAATTTCGTTTTTTAACAACCTTGATATAGTCATCAA
>JAFTTE010000074.1 GCA_017466905.1 Clostridia bacterium
AAAACGCACAGCGCTACTGCGGATACAAGCGTTTTTTGTATCTTTTCGGGTATACCGCGTTTAAGCAGCATACCTATACTGCTGCCTATGAGCACAAGTATAAAATTTACAAATGCGCCGCTTGTAAATATTTTAAGCATATCATCACCGCCCAACCGCAAAATTCACCGATTTTTACTCATTTTATATAATACAATAAATTTACAAAAAAATCAACAATGCACTTGTATTTGTATGGTTTTTATTGTAAAATAATTCTATATGAAATTAGGAGGACTATATTATGCCAACTTCTAACACAATGAAAATTGAGACCAAGCGCAAGAATTTGTTTTTGCGTGTTTCAAAGGGTCACTTCGCAACAAGCAACAGCCACAGCAACTACTACATTGACGTTACAGCTCAAAAAACCCGTCTTTCCGAGGCGCGTGCTGTAGCAGAAGAGCTTTGCAGCTATTATCGCACTAACACAATAGTTGATACTATTTTGTGTCTTGACGGTATGGAGGTTGTAGGTGCGTGTCTTGCATCTCGCCTTACCGAAGCAAACTATGCTAATATGAACGCTCACCAGACAATTTACGTGGTAACACCTGAAGTTACAGGCTCGAGCCAGCTTATGTTCCGTGACAATATTGTTCCTATGATTCAGGGTAAGCACGTGCTTATTCTTGCTGTATCAGTGGCTACAGGACGCACAGTCGAGGCTGCGGTTGACGCTGTTAAATACTATGGCGGTCAGGTTGCGGGCATTTGTTCTATATTTGCTACTAAAAAAGAGCGCGCAGGCATACCTGTAAATTCGGTATTTAATCCTAACGACCTTCCCGACTACCAGAACTACAAGCCACACGAATGTCCGCTTTGTAAAGCAGGTCAGAAGATTGACGCGCTTGTTAACTGTCACTGTTGTTCAAAACTTTAATAATTAAATTTTTTCAGGAGAATAAAGATGAGCAGATTAGAAGAAGCCAAAAAGCAATACGCGGCGCTCGGCATTGATGTTGACGCCGTTATTGAAACACTAAAAAAACAGCCCGTATCTCTGCACTGCTGGCAGGGCGACGATGTTAAGGGCTTTGACCAGGACGGTCCACTTACAGGCGGTATCCAGACTACAGGCAACTACCCCGGTAAAGCTCGCACACCAGACGAATTGATGGCAGATATGGATATGGTAATATCCCTTTGCCCAGGTATGAAAAAGATTAATGTTCACGCTTGCTACGCTATTTTCGAGGACGGCGAGTTTGTAGACCGCAACAAGTTAGAGCCCAAGCACTTTAAAAAGTGGGTTGACTTTGCAAAGAAGCACGGTATGGGTCTTGACTTTAACCCCACATTTTTCTCTCACCCGATGGCTGACAGCGGTCTTACCCTTTCAAGCCCCGATGAAAATATCCGCAATTTCTGGATTGAGCACGGCAAAGCTTGCGTACGCATTTCACAGTATTTTGCCGAAGAAACAGGCGTACCTTGTGTTATGAACATCTGGACAGGTGACGGTCTTAAGGATATACCCGCAGACCGTATGGGACCGCGTGTAAGATATAAAGAATCTATCGAGGCCATTCTTTCAGAGCCATTTGATAAATCAAAGGTTAAGCCTTGTGTTGAATCAAAGGTATTTGGTATCGGTGTTGAGGCTTACACCGTAGGCTCTGCCGAGTTCTCACTCACATTTGCGGCTACTCACGACGGATGCTTGCCGCTTATGGATAACGGTCACTATCACCCGACCGAGGTTGTATCTGACAAAATCCCTGCTCTCCTTGCGTTCTTCCCCGAAATTGCATTACATATTACCCGTCCTATCCGTTGGGACTCTGACCACGTAGTGCTTTTTGACGATGAAACACGCGAGATGGCAAAAGAGATTGTACGTTGCAATGCATTCGACCGCGTATATATGGCGCTTGACTATTTTGATGCAAGCATCAACCGTATCGCTGCTTGGAGCGTTGGTCTTCGCAGCTGGCAAAAGGCGCTGCTTATGGCTATGCTTACTCCAAATGCTGCTCTTAAAGATTTGCAAGACAGTGGCAATTACACCGAGCTTATGGTAAGAAGCGAAGAGGTTAAAACACTGCCCTTCGGTGATATCTGGAACTACTACTGCCAGTGTTGCGGCGTACCCGCTGACGGCGAATGGTTTAGCAAAGTTAAAGAGTACGAAGAAAACGTACTTTCAAAGCGAGTATAAACACGCAACGGGTTGGCAACCGCCAACCCGTTTTTATAATATTGGAGTTTAATAATATGATAATCATACATTCCTTAACCAAAGAATTTTGGGACACCTATAAAGACAAAGATTTTTACGGTGACTATTCATTAAATAAATTTGGATTTATACATTGTTCTGATATCAATACATATCACTTTGTAGCACCGAATTTCAAAAGCGAAGATAAAGAAA
>JAFTTE010000075.1 GCA_017466905.1 Clostridia bacterium
GGTGATGAGGTAATCTGGCAAAAACTGCTTAGTGATACGGCACTGAAAAACGTTCATTCAGACGAAGCGTGGTACGAAAAAACAGTAATCAGCATCGGTGGGGATCTAGAACTTTTAGGCTATAAAAACATAGGTCTTTGGATAACCGAGGACGGATATATGCAAACCAATATTCTTGATACAGGCAAGACCTTTTTTATCGGCAAAGAAAAGGTAAGCGAGATTACAAACTATCTGCTCGATAACTGTGATGGTGAAAGGTATGTGTATACAGTTGTAGACGAGACAATTGGCATTGATGGTGAATACGAAGCGACACCCAGCGTTGAGGTAAAAGGCGCAGAATAGTTTGAAAAACCAGCCCGAAGTTTAACTTCGGGCTTTGTTGTACGTAGCTTAAGACAGTGGACATTGTAGAATATCATTATAAAAAAACAATGCTTTGCATATTATTAAGAGATAGGTTTAACTTGCAATAAAAACATTATGGTTATATAATGGTTAAAGAGTGTTCCTATATTGAAAAAACATTTTTGTGTGTTGTAATGAAAGTAACAAATTTCTCAAAGGAATAAATTTATGATAACGATAACGGCTTTGTAACAGTAGCCAAATACAAAAACGGCGAACTTCAACCTATTGGTCATAACCAACCTAAATGCCTTATAGAACTAATTGAAAAAATGAATTAAAAACAGAATGCTTGCAATTTCGCAGGCATTTTTTATGACTTTAGCCAGTTGAGGACGGAAGTTCCAAAACAAACAACTATCCTTGACGTTCTTGTATAAAACTTTTTGTGCGACCTGTTGGAGGATACAAATTTTATACACTATAATTAAACGACTTGCGATGCTTTAAAACTGCTTCGCAAGTCGTTTTTCGCAAACTGAGAATTTACATTTCTATTTAATAACAACATCATTAACGATTTTAGCAAGGACGATGCATAATTCCTCATAAATATCGTTGGGTAAATTATTGGGAGGTGCGGTTTCAAGACACAAAGCGCCCGTATAATTTATATCTTTTAAAGCATAGGAAAAATCATTCCAATCTATAGCGCCAAACGAGGGCAGTAGATGCAAATCTCTATCTGGGAAACTATCGTGAATATGAAAAGCGCGGATTTCGTTTCCTAAATCTCTTACCGCTTGTGCAGCAGATAGCTCGGGGAATGTGGCAACATGTCCGGTATCAAGACAAATCTTAAAGTTAGCATCATTTATAAGTTTTACCAAATTGAGTATACCCAAAACAACGTATGGAACATGCATCAATGCGCTTTAAACTGCACTATGTAAAAGTTCAGTGTTTTAGCGGTTGCCAAATCACCGCAGTGCAAAAAAGAGTGTGCATTTTTATATCCGCAAGGGTGGATAATTTTAAAAAATCCCATCAGGTATTACGCGAGTCGTAAAACAGTCTTAAAGATTGTTTTGCGGCTTTTTCAACATTTGCTTTTTTATCCAAATTTCTTATAATAGATCGACGGTACATATTTTGGGACTATAAGTGTTGTAAAATAACATTATAAATTAATAAAATTTTGCATACTATTAAGAGATAGGTTTAACTTGAAATAAAAACATTATGGTTATATAATGGTTAAGGAGTGCTTCTCTTGAATATGCTAAAAAGATTTACACCGCAGCTTGCTTTACTTGGCATCATTTGTCTTATTGCCGCATTTGGTTATGTAAAAACAGAGTTTGTTGATGTGGGGACTACGGCGGATACGATACCAACAGTCATAATCGACGCAGGCCACGGCGGGTTTGACGGAGGCGCGTCGGCGGCGGACGGCACGGTAGAAAAGGATATAAATCTGCAGATTTCTCAAAAGGTTTGCGCACTGCTGCGCTTTAACGGTTATAACGTTATAATGACCCGCACCGATGATACAGGTACCGAGGATGACGAATCTGCGGCTATTGCCAAGCGCAAAAAGAGTGACCTTTCTAATCGATTGCAGATTATGAAAGATAACCCCGATGCTATTTATGTCAGCATACATTTGAATAAGTTTACAACCTCAGCGGCAAACGGCGCGCAGGTGTTTTATACCAAAAATTATAAAGAGGCGCGAGACTTGGCGCAGTCTGTGCAGCAGAGCATAACAACCCTTATTCAACCTGAAAACACTCGTGTGGTAAAGCAGGGGACGGATAGCACATATCTGCTTAAAAATGCGGCGGTGCCCGCAATAATCGTTGAGTGCGGTTTTTTAAGCAATAAGGCTGAGCTAGAAAGGCTTAAAAACGATGATTATCAATCACAAATGGCTTTTGCCATAGTGGGCGGAATAATAAATTTTTTAGAAAGCAAATAAAAAGGAGTCAAAATGGCAGGAAAAACAAAAACAGTATTTGTATGCCAAGAGTGTGGCTATGAAACACCAAAATGGATGGGGCAGTGTCCAAACTGCAATGAGTGGAACACACTCGAAGAGCAGATAATCGCCGATAAAAAATCATCGGGAATGGTTTCTGCGGCAGTTACCAAAAAGGTAATAGCATCGGCCAAAACTCTGTCGCAGATAGATATTACCGACGAACAGAGGTACATTACAAATATCAGTGAGCTTGACCGTGTGCTTGGCGGCGGTATTGTAAAAGGCTCGGTGGTGTTGCTTAGCGGCGACCCCGGTATTGGTAAGTCAACTATATTGTTACAAATTTGCGAGAGTATGTGCGATAAACTTAATGTACTGTATATATCTGGTGAGGAGTCGCCTGTGCAGATAAAATTGCGTGCTAAGCGCCTCCACGTTTCAGGGGAGAATGTAACCGTTATTCCCGAAACCGACACACAAGCGGTTTGCGAATATATAA
>JAFTTE010000076.1 GCA_017466905.1 Clostridia bacterium
CACGATACCATTGGTATTGATGCGGTTGCTATGTGTGTTAATGATATTATTTGCTGTGGCGCAAAACCGCTCTTCTTCCTTGATTACATTGCTTGTGGAAAAAATATTCCCGAAAAGATTGCATCAATCGTTAGCGGCGTTTGCGAGGGTTGCGTTCAGTCAGGCGCGGCTCTTATTGGCGGTGAAACTGCAGAACACCCAGGTATGATGCCGATAGAGGACTATGACCTTGCAGGCTTTGCTGTAGGTATTGTTGATAAGAAAAAGATTCTTGATAACAATACTGTGAAAAGTGGTGATGTAGTTATCGCTCTGCCTTCGACAGGTGTTCATTCTAACGGTTTTTCACTTGTCCGTAAAGTTTTTGATATTGAAAATTGTGATCTTACCGCATACAAAGAAGAACTCGGCGGTAAGACATTGGGTGAAACACTTCTTACTCCTACAAAGATTTACGTTAAACCTGTTTTAGCGCTTATTGATGAGGTTAAAGTTCATGCCATTTCTCATATCACGGGCGGCGGTTTTTATGAAAACATACCGAGAAGTCTGCCAAAGGGTTATTCTGTTAAGGTTGATAAATCTGCTCTTAAAATTTTGCCGATATTTGACCTTATCCAAAAGGTTGGCGGCATATCAGAGCGTGATATGTTTAATACGTATAATATGGGTGTAGGTATGAGCATTGTTGTGGACAAAGCCGATGCTGATAAAGCTCTTGAGGTTTTAAAGGCTAACGGCGAAGAAGCCTACATCATCGGCTCTGTTATAGAAAGTGACGAGGGTGTTATCATTGAATAATACTAAAAATATTGTGGTTCTGGTATCGGGCGGCGGTACTAATCTGCAAGCGCTTATTGATGCCCAAAATCGCGGAGAACTCGGTTGCGGCAAAATTAGTTGCGTTATCGCTTCAAGGGCGGATGCGTATGCGTTAGTCCGTGCTGAGAATAATGGCATAAAAACCCGTACACTTATCAGAAAAGATTACGCAGATATTGCTTCATACAGTATTGCTATGCGCGATGCATTAATTGAAGAAAATGCTGACGTAGTTGTGTATGCAGGCTTTATGACAATACTTGATGAAAATGTTTGCGATGCTTTTCCAAACCGTATGGTAAATGTGCATCCCGCTTTAATACCGTCTTTTTGCGGTAAGGGTTATTATGGTCTTCATGTTCACGAAGAAGCTCTTAAAAAGGGTGTTAAGGTATCGGGCGCTACCGTTCATTTTGTAACTGCAGAGTGCGATGCAGGTCCTATAATTTTGCAAAAGGCTGTTGAGGTTTTCGATGATGATACACCCGAAACATTACAAAAGCGCATTATGGAGCAGGCGGAATGGAAAATATTACCTAAAGCAGTTCAGTTGCTTTGCGACGAAAAAATTGTCGTTGAAAATGGCAAAACATATATAAAATAATCGGAGGATTTTCAAAATGGAAATAAAATCTCTTGAAGCAGAACTTAATTCTCTCGCTTATCACGGTAGAGGTATTATTATTGGTAAAAGTAAAGACGGCACAAAGGCTGTTACTGCATACTTTATTATGGGTCGCAGTGAAAACAGCCGCAACCGTATCTTTGTAGAAGATGGCGAGGGTATCAGAACACAAGCGTTTGATGAGTCAAAAATGACCGATCCACACCTTATTATCTATGCGCCTGTACGAGTTTTGGGCAATAAGACTATTGTTACAAACGGCGACCAGACCGACACTATCTATGAGCTTATGGATAAGCAAATGACCTTTGAGCAGGCACTTCGTACCCGTGAGTTTGAAGACGATTCCCCTAACTATACACCCGTATCTCAGGTATTATCCGTCTTGAAAAGGGCGATATGAATTTTGCTATGTCTATTCTCAAATCTGCAGAGGGTGACGGTAGCTCTTGTCAGAGATATACTTTTGCATATTCAAATCCGCTTGCAGGAAAAGCAAAGTTTATTCACACCTACAAATGTGATGGTAATCCACTCCCAAGCTTTGAGGGTGAGCCTAAGACACTTGAGCTTCCCGATGTAGATATTGATACATTAACCAATATAATCTGGAAAAATCTTAATGGCGATAATAAAGTATCCCTTTTTGTAAGATATATTGATTTAGAAACAGGCAAATACGAATCAAGAATTGTTAACAAGAACGTATAAGGAGATTTTATAAATGAGAGAATTTGAACTTAAATACGGCTGTAACCCAAATCAAAAGCCTTCAAAAATTTATATGAAAGACGGCAGTGACCTGCCAATTGAAATTTTATGCGGCAGACCGGGTTACATAAATTTTCTTGATGCGTTTAACTCATGGCAGCTTGTAAAAGAGCTTAAAGCGGCATTAGGTTTACCTGCGGTTACTTCTTTTAAGCACGTAAGCCCTACATCTGCCGCGGTTGGTGTGCCTCTTTCGGATAAACTTAAAAAGGCTTGCTTTGTTGACGATATTGAGGGTCTTGACAAATCACCGCTTGCTTGCGCTTATGCACGCGCAAGAGGTACTGACCGTATGTGTTCATTCGGTGACTGGGTAGCGCTTTCTGACGTTTGCGACGTTACCACCGCTAAAATGATTAAACGTGAGGTTTCTGATGGCATTATCGCACCGGGTTATGAACCTGAAGCGCTTGAAATTCTCAAGTCAAAGAGAAACGGTAACTACAATATTGTTAAAATTGACCCTGACTATGTACCCGAAGTGCAGGAAACCAAGCAAGTATTTGGCATCACATTTGAGCAGGGCA
>JAFTTE010000009.1 GCA_017466905.1 Clostridia bacterium
CACCTCGAAAACATATTAACATAAAAAACGACAAATGTCACGAAAAATATATATCCGCTATATATTGAAAATTTTTAAAACGGCGGTATAATATTCTTAGGCAGACTCTCGTCAGTCTTAAAGGAAGTGTTTTTATGAAAAAAGTTTTGGTTGTAGTAGATATTCAGAACGATTTTGTTGACGGTGCACTCGGCACACCCGAGGCTGTCGCCATAATAGATAATGCAGCAGAGAAAATAAGAAACTTTGACGGCGATATTTTTGTAACATATGATCCTCACTATGACAATTATATGGATACCTTAGAGGGCAAAAAACTGCCTGTGCCGCACTGTATAAAGGGCACAGACGGTTGGCAATTAAACGCAAAAATTGCCGAAGCATTAAAAGGCAAAGAGTATAAAACGGTCGAAAAATTAACCTTTGGCTCGGTAGAATTGCCCGAGCTTGTTAAAGAGGTTATCGGCGACAATACCGCAGAAATCACCCTTATTGGCCTTTGCACCGATATATGCGTTGTGTCAAACGCACTGCTGCTTAAAGCGAATTTTCTTGACAGTGAGATTTATGTTGATTCATCCTGCTGTGCGGGTGTAACACGTGACACTCATAACGCCGCGCTCGAAACTATGAAATGTTGTCAGATAAATGTGATATAAAAATTAGAACTCGGTGCTGAAACAGCACCGAGTAATTTTATGCATTTATTAATTCTTTTTGCTTTTCTTTTGCCTTTTTGATCTTGTTTGCAATAAGCAGCGGTATTGCCATTATCAGCATAACTATCGGCAAAAGTATGAGGAATGCCCATTGATGCGCGCCGAATATGTCTTCAAAGATTTGTAAAAATCCAATGCCTGCTGTGTCCATCAAAAACATAAAATTCTGGTCAAACAGAATATTTAATATAAGTGCGGGTATTGCAAAGCCAATCAGCAGTAATATACATTTTGGCATTGATTTAAGGTCAGGTCTCAGGTCGCCGCCAGCCACTAAAACAAACGGATAAAGCACTAAAAACATATGTATTACAAAGCTATGAATATGGAAAAAGTTATTGCAGGGCATCGCCGTCCAATCGGGAGTAAGAAGCGCCAGCATTGCTCCGGGTATGCCTATGTAATACAAAAAGTTTTCAACAGTTTTTACTCGCTTGAATATGCAAAAGGTTACAAGTAATACGTTTATACCGCACAAATGAAAAGGTAGATGACCTATGTGGAAGTCCCCGATTGCCGCCGCGACACAGTTCTTGATTGTCTCTAAAACAATAACGGTTACGGCAATTGCGATACGCATTATGTTACGGCGTTTAGCGTTAAGTTTTTTGTAAACTATTACACTTGACACGCAAAGCAAAACAAAAAATCCAAGCCACGTAAGATGTGTAGTATCGTAAAGCTTAAAACCAACACCCTCGGGCATTTGCGCTTCCGACAAGAAAAACATAATTCCCACCTCAAAAGAATAATAACATAGATATGACAAAATGTCACTAAAAACTTTAAAATTCGCTTTCTTTTGCGGTATCGTTTTATTGACAAAATGATGTTTCAGGTATATAATCATTGTGTATGTTTACTTTATAGAAATAAAGGTGTTAATTATGAAATGGATGTCACTTAACGAACTAAGAGAAAGGTATTTATCATTTTTTGAATCCAAGGGTCACTTGCGTCTTGGCAGTTTTTCTTTGGTGCCAAATAATGATAAATCATTATTACTTATAAACTCAGGTATGGCGCCTATGAAAAAGTATTTCACGGGCGAGGTAACCCCACCCCGCAATCGCGTTACTACCTGTCAGAAGTGTATTCGTACTCCTGACCTTGAGCGTGTTGGTATTACTGCGCGTCATGGCACATACTTTGAAATGCTTGGTAACTTCTCGTTTGGAGATTACTTTAAGAACGAGGCTATTCCGTGGGCTTGGGAGTTTTTGACCAAAGACCTCGAAATCCCCGCTGATTTGCTTTGGCCATCAGTTTACGAGGAGGATGACGAGGCATACGCTATCTGGCGTGACGTTATCGGTGTACCCGAGGAGCATATTGTAAAGCTTGGCAAGGCAGATAACTTCTGGGAGCACGGCACAGGTCCCTGCGGTCCTTGCAGCGAGATTTATTTTGACCGTGGCGAAAAATACGGCTGTGGCTCGCCTGACTGCAAACCCGGTTGCGAGTGCGACAGATATATGGAAATCTGGAACAACGTTTTCACCCAGTTTAACAATATGGGTGACGGCACATACACCGAGCTTGAACACAAGAATATTGATACAGGTATGGGTCTTGAGCGTTTGGCTTGCGTAATGCAGGGCGTTGATAATATGTTTGAGGTTGACACCATCCGCAATATACTTGATAAGGTTTGTGAAATCTCGGGCAAGACTTATGGACAAGACCAAAAGGTTGATATTTCTATCCGCGCTATTACCGACCATTCGCGCGCATCTACCTTTATGAGACGCGACGGTATTATTCCGTCAAACGAGGGTCGTGGCTATGTGCTTCGCCGCCTTATCCGTCGTGCCGCTCGTCACGGCAGACTTATTGGTATTGACCGTGCATTCCTTGTAGAAATGGTTGAGGCAGTAATAAAAGAAAATGCTTCGGGCTATCCCGAGCTTATAGACAAGCAGGAGCTTATTAAAAAGGTTATCGCTAACGAAGAGGCAAGCTTCTCGAAAACTATCGACCAAGGTCTTGGAATCTTGAACGACCTTACGGCAAACGGCGGTACACTTTCGGGCGAGGATGCATTCCGCCTTTATGATACCTACGGCTTCCCGCTTGACCTCACACGCGATATTCTGGCAGAAAAGGGTATGACCGTTGACGAGGGCGGCTTTAATGCACTTATGCAACAGCAACGCGAAAAGGCACGTAATGCCCGCAAAGCCTCTGACGGTGAGAGCTGGAGCAGCGACGGCATCAACTTTGACGATATCCCCGCTACCGAATTTTTGGGCTATACCGCTAACGAATGCGATGCAACTGTTCTTGACATAGTTGTTGAGGGTGAGCACGTATCTGCTGCAAACGCAGGTGAGAAGGCTATTGTTGTTCTTGACAAGACCGTTTTCTATGCTGAAAGCGGCGGTCAGGTAGGCGATACGGGTGTTATCGGTGGCTTTAACGTAACCGATACCAAGAAGACCGTAGACGGTATATTTACACATATCGGTACTGCAAACGAGACAATTTCGGTAGGCGACAAGGTAAACGTTAAAATAGACATTACTCGCCGTGAGGCTATTCGCCGTAATCACACCGCGGCTCATCTTTTGCAGGCAGCTTTACGTCAGGTTCTTGGCACCCATGTTGAGCAGGCAGGTCAGCTCGTTAACGAAAATGCAGTCCGTTTTGACTTTACACATTTTTCAGCTCTTACACCCGAAGAAATCGAAAAGGTTGAGTTCTTGGTAAACAGCGTAATACTACACGGAATGCCTGTCGATAACCGCGAAATGCCTATTGATGAGGCTCGTGCTCTCGGCGCTATGGCGCTCTTTGGTGAAAAGTACGGCGATATTGTCCGCGTTGTAAAAGCAGGTGACTTCTCGACTGAGCTTTGCGGTGGTACACACGTTGATAACACAGGCATGATAGGTCTTTTCAGAATTATTTCAGAAAGCGGTATTGCGGCAGGTACAAGACGTATCGAAGCATACACAGGCTTTAACGTTGTAAATCTTATAAATCACTATAAATCATTGCTGCTTGACACTGCGGCTACGCTTAAAATCGGCAATATCGAGGATGTTGCTACCAAGGCTGCGGCTACAGTAAAGCAGATGAAGGAAGACTCTAAAAAGATTGAGTCGCTTGAGGCAAAGCTCGCTTCGGGCAAGCTCACCGACCTTATGGCAAATGCTGCCGATATAAATGGTGTTAAGGTGGCTACCGCTAAATTTGACGGCACAGCGCCTGATGAGCTTCGCAAGATGATTGATACCATCAAGGCAGAAAACGATGACGCTGTGGCGGTTTTGGCTGCCGTAAATGGTGAAAAGCTTACTTTCTGCGCAGGTGTCGGTAAAGCGGCTCTGGGCAAGGGCGCACACGCAGGTAACATTGTTCGCGCAGTTGCGCAGATTGCAGGCGGTAACGGCGGCGGCAAACCCGACAGCGCAATGGCAGGCGGTAAGGAAATTGCAAAAGCACAGACAGCGCTTGATGCGGTTTGTGACATTGTATCGGGTATGGTGAAATAAAATGAGTGATTGTTTATTTTGTAAAATAATTGCAGGCGAAATACCAAGTACTAAAATTTACGAGGACGAAAGCGTTTACGCTTTCGCCGATATTGACCCGCAAGCGCCCTTTCACGCGGTTATAGTGCCCAAAACACATATCGCATCTGCGGCAGAAATAAATGCCGATAACAGCCACTATATTGCAAAGATTTTTGAGGCTGTGGCAAAAATTGCAGAAAAAGAAAATCTTGATGACGGCTTCCGCGTGGTAAATAACTGCGGCAAAGACGGCGGACAGACAGTAGGTCACATACATTTTCATCTTTTGGCGCGTCGTAATTTACAATGGCCTCCGGGTTGATGTAGAATATCCCCCAGTCACCTAAAGGTGACAGCCCCCTTTAGGCAAGGGGGCCGTTAGATTTATTCCTTTTAGAAGAAAGATATGACAGAAAGGAAAATGTAATTATGTCTGAATTTTATACTATGAAAATTGCGGGTCTTGAGCGTAAACTTGAGTTATTCCCCGTAAGCGATAAACTTGATATTGCGGCATTTATAATCTTTGGCGATGTTGAGCTTACAATTGCAGGCTGTAAGGAACTACTCGGCAAGGTTCCCGAGTTTGATGTAATACTCACACCCGAGGCAAAGAGCATTCCTATTGCCTATGAAATGGCGCGTCAGAGTGGCAAGCCTTACATAATTGCCCGCAAGGGTGTAAAGGTTTATATGCGTAATCCGCTTGATGTTGCGGTTACCTCTATTACAACTCAGAATGAACAGCATCTTTACCTTGGCGAAACAGAAGTTGAGCAAATCAAGGGTAAACGCGTGCTTATAATTGATGATGTTATCAGCACGGGCGAATCCCTTGCCGCTGTGCGAGAATTGCTTCAACAGGCAGGAGCCATTGAAGCCGCCGCTTGCGCATTCCTCGCCGAAGGCGACGCAGCAGACCGTGATGATATAATTTATCTTGAAAAGTTACCTTTGTTCTTTAAATAAGGTGAAATATTATGAACGAGTTTGAAATTAAGATATTAGATTTTATACAAGAGCATCTGCGTTTTGGCTTTTTAGACGATTTAATGGTACTGCTTACCCGCCTTGCCGATGACGGCATAGTCTGGATAGTTCTTGCAATAGCGCTTATATGCTTCAAGCCATCACGCAAAATGGGTATAACCTTAGGCGTAGCGTTGTTGTTAGGTTTGATTGTAGGTAATTTAGGCCTTAAGAACCTCTTTGCCCGTCCGCGCCCATACACTGTAAACCCAGACATAGTACCCAGTATGCTTATTGATACACTTAAAAGCTATTCTTTCCCGTCGGGTCATACACGCTGTTGTTTTGAAAGCGCAATGGCAATGTACCTTTGCGATAAACGCTGGGGCAAAGCGGCGTTTGTGCTGGGCGGATTTATCGGTTTTTCAAGAATGTACCTTTATATGCATTATCCCACCGATGTTATCGGCGGTGTGATTTTAGGTCTTATAAACGGTGTTATCGCATTTATTATAGTAGATAAGATTTATAAAGCGATAGACAATAGAAAGTCAAAATTGCAGGTGAATTAAATGCTTAAAGAAACACTCGCAAAACGTGATTTACTGCCCATTTTAAAAATGAATGACGGTCGCGATGTTACACCTGAGCTTTGGGTAGAGCGTCGCGCTGAAATGTTAGACCTCTTGCAAAAATACTCTTACGGTTATACTCCTGAATGTTTAGGCGAGGGTACGGGAGAAGTTATATTTGAAGATAAACTTGCCTATGCCGGAAAGGTAACCGAGCAACATATAAATATAACATTCAATACACCAAGCGGTGACTTTACAGTTTATACCGAATTATATATTCCAAATGGTGTAGAAAAACCACCTGTATTTTTAAATCATGCATTTCGTCGTGTGCCTGACAGATATATACCCGTTGAAGAAATTACCGACCAAGGCTTTGCCTTGTTTGTAATGTGTTATAAAGATGTTGTAAACGATAATCTGCATGGTGATTATTTAGACGGACTCGGTAAAGCATTCGGCGTAGAAAATCCCCGAACTGATAAAACCCAGTGGGGCAAGATTGGTATGTGGGCATATGCTGGCTCACGTGCGCTCGACTATTTGCTGACACGTGACGATATTGACGGCGCACACACTGCGGTTGTCGGTCACTCACGTCTTGGCAAAACAGCTCTGTGGACAGCCGCGCAGGATGAACGCTTTTGGTGCGCAATATCAAACAACTCGGGTTACGGCGGTGCCGCAACCTCAAAGCACGGTAACGGGGAACATATTGTCGACTTTTTGCGTGTAGGTTCTTGGGATTGGTACTGTGAAAACTTTAAGGATTATAAGGATGCTGAAGATGACAAGCCCTATGACCAGGCGCATCTTTTGGCGCTTATAGCACCACGTCTTATGTGCGTTGGCTCTGCGGTTGAAGATGCTCACGCAGACCCTGTTTCAGAATTTTTGACACCGCTTCACGCAAGTAGTGCGTGGGAACTGTTTGGCGAAAAAGGACTTATAACACCCGACAAGCTACCCGAAGTGGGAGACCATTTGACTGAGGGTAACATAGGTTATCACCTTCGTGCAGGTAGACATTTCTTTTCACGCGAAGACTGGAATTGCTATATTAAATTTTTAAAATCGAAATTATAAAATACAAACCTCTGCTTTAATTCAAAGCAGAGGTTTTTGTATAATAACCGTTACAATATAATCAGCTCTTTATCACTCTTGGTAAGATTGATACAACCGTTTTCGGTAACGTATACCATATCCTCAATTCGCACTCCGAACTTGTTTTCAAGATAAATACCGGGTTCTACGGTTACAACGTTACCGATTTCTAAAATTGCCTTATTGGTTGGACTAAGGGTGGGAGATTCGTGCACGTCTATACCGACTGAGTGACCAAGCGCGTGACCGAAGCAGCCCTTGTAGCCCGTATCATAGATTATATCACGAGCAATTTTATCAATATCACCGCAAACGGCACCTGCCCGAATTGCATCAAGCGCGGCAAGCTGTGCCTTGAGTGTTGTATCATAAACCTTTTTTTGTTCATCGGTAATACCGCCAACGGCTACGGTGCGTGTCATATCGCTGCAGTACCCACCAACGATGCCGCCAAAGTCCATTGTCACAAAATCGCCTTTTTCAATTTTTTTATTAGTAGGAACACCGTGGGGAAGCGACGAATTTTTACCCGATACTACAATAAAATCAAACGATACGCCCTCTGCACCCAAGCCGCGCATAAAAAATTCCATATCAAGCATAACCTCACGCTCGGTTCTGCCCTCAGTAATACGCGGCAATATGTAATCAAAGGTTTGGTCAGTAAGGGCCTGCGCTTGCATAATAAGCTGAAGCTCACCCTCCGTTTTTACGGCTCGCATTTCATTGAGTTTTAAATCTAATTTATTTTCTTTGGATACTTTAACACCCTCAAATACGCCGCATAAGTATTTGTAATGTGAAAGGCTTACATTTGAAGTTTCGACAAACAGGGTTTTGATTTTTTCTTGCTTACAAAATTCGTAAATTCCCTTATCACCATTGTCATAAAGTGTCACAGCGCAACTGTCTACGGTGTTTTTTGCCTTTTCAAAGTATCTGAAATCAATAAAAAATTGAGCCTTGTTTTTTGTTATCAAAACCGTACCCGCGCTTGAATTAAAGCCAGTGAGATAAAAACGGTTAGAGCCGCTTGATATCAAAAATGCTTCGTTGTCTTTTAAGTTTTCTTGCAAATTTAAAATGCGATTTTTAATCATTTTATCACCTTAAAAATTTATTTACATAAATCGGTCAATTTTTTTAAAATTTAAGAATATAATAAAAATAACGGAAAGAAATTTCCGCGCTATGTACATAAGCCGATGTCGCGGCAATAGCCGTGAATAAGCCGACGGTAAGTGTACGACTACGGCATAGCGGGTTTTATACCCAATCTAAAGACTACTTGGGCGCAATTCAAATGGCGAATTGCGCCCAAGACCATTTTTATAGATAATTATAGCGCGGCTTTGATTGCGGCAAGCAAATCATCATATTCTTCAAATGCCTGAAGCTGCGGATAATCTGCCTTTATCTTATCGGTGGATTTAAAGAGAAAGCCTGCCTTGCTGTTTAGTATCATACCAAGGTCGTTAAAGCTATCGCCAGCGGCGATTGTGTCAAATCCGCAAGATTGAAGCGCTTTAACGGTAGTAAGCTTTGACTTTTCACAACGCATTTTATAGCCTGTAATCTCACCGTTTTCTGCCACCTCTAATGTGTTGCAGAAAATAGTGGGCATTCCAAGCTTTTTCATTAAGGGTGCCGCAAACTGCTCGAAGGTATCGCTTAAAATAATAACCTGTGTCAGACTGCGCAGTTCGTCCAAAAATTCCTTCGCGCCGTCCATAACGTCAATTTTTTCGATAACAGCCTGAATTTCTTTAAGTCCTAAATTATGCTCTTTTAAAATGTTAAGGCGATATTGCATTAATTTGTCATAATCGGGCTCATCACGGGTGGTGCGTTTAAGCTCGGGGATACCAACTTCATTTGCAAACGCAATCCATATTTCAGGGACCAATACGCCCTCCATATCCAAACATACTACATTCATTTTTATTACCTCACTGAAAATTATAATAAATACGCAGGAAGATCGTGATCTTTTACGCAAAGAACACGGAATTTTTCTTCGTGAATATCATCTGATTTTTGTGTCGCTTTTGTTTTGCAAAGTTCTGCATACAAATTGTTTGCATCGCGCTTGTTTTCCACATTTATAACAGCTGCGTTTGTTTGTGTAATACCAAGCTCACGTGCGGCGGCAATACGGCGGTAGCCGTCTACAAGCCACGCTTCACCCTTTGCGGTTACTGCCACAAGCACGGGGCAGAGTATGCCTCGTTTTTCAACGCTTTTCTTTATGCTTTCAATATCATCGGGCGCTTTTGCAACCGATAAAGCACCAATTTTGTCAATCGGAAAGCTTGCAATACTACCGACTGCAGAATTTGTATTTTGAGTTTTAACCGCAGCGGTTGAGTTTACCGCGCGGGCAATACTGTTTTTACCTATTGACAAGTGAAACAACCTCCTCTGTAAGAGCCTTGTATTCTTTAGCGCTTCGTGCGCTGGGTTTATAAACCGCTACAGGTAGTGACGCATCCTGCGCCCACTCGATAGAGCTGTCGGTACGGATATAATTTGTAAAAAGGTGAACGTCGTCGGTGTTCTGTAACGCATCAACCGTTTGTTTGAAGTAATTTTTACGTGTATCAACCTTTGTTATGGCGACACCAAGCAGTGAAAGGTCGGGGTTGATTTGTTTTACCGTGCCAAAGAACTCAAACATATTGGCAAGACCAAAAAGTCCCCACGGGCTTGCTTCGACAGGGATTATAAGGTAATCCGATGCGCAAAGCATATTCATAACCCAGCCGCCCAAAGTGGGTGGAGCATCCATTAATATAAAGTCGTATTTACCGCCTGCCTTAACATTTTTAAGGCAGTTTTTTAAAATCAATTCGCGCTGCCATTTAGAAAAAAGTTGGAATTCGATATTGCTCATCAAACTTGAAGAAAGCACCATATCAAGATTTTCGTATCCGGTAGGTGTTATGTAGTCATCAATGGCTGTTTGTTGGGTCACAGCGGTATAGATGTTATTTCCGCTTTGAGCAGACTCTAATACCACGTCTTCACCAAAGAGTGATAGTGACAGATTCATCTGCATATCGCCATCAATCAGCAGTACGCGATAACCCATTTTTGATAACTCGTAGCCTACGTTACAGCAGGTGGTAGATTTACCGCTGCCGCCCTTGTTGTTGGCAAAACAAATTGTTACGGTTTTTTTCAAGGCAAAACACCTTCCTTTACTATATATATTATATATTTTATATATAAAAGTCAACAGTTTGTGGTTTTATTTTTTTGTCGTAATTCACACCTGCGTTTATTTTTCCGTAATATATATAGGGGTGAAAATTTATGAAATCAACAAATTGTAACCGTCGTATAGAGTGCGCATTTATTGCCGTTGCTGCAAGCATTATTGCAGGCATCGTTGCAGCAATTGCGCAGTTTACCGCTATCATAACCCTAACACCCGTGTTTTATATCGTTGCGTTTGGTGTAGCGGTATTGCTTCTTGCAATATTATTAGGACTGGCATTTCAATGTTTTTCGGTAACACAGCGAAGTGATTGTGAAGCTAATGTAACATTGTTGTCCGTTGGTATTCTGGGTACAATTTTTACGTCTGTTATATTGCTTGCCGTAGGCTTTGCCGCAACAAGTGTTTTGGGCGCTATATTTGTAGGTTTACTTGCCGCTTTCTTTACACTTATGGTGACATCGGTTGTTTGTACGGTAAACTGCACAGCAGATAGCTGTTCATACAACTAATTAGGGACTAACCTTTAAAAAATCCGATTGTGCGTTTAGTACAATCGGATTTTTAATATTTTGTATTAATTGTAAAAAATTCGGCAAAGATATTATCAGTATTAAAAATGGAGGAATTTTTATGTCAAAAAAATTATTATCTCTTATACTTTGTATATCTTTGCTTTTATCGGTAATGTTACTTGCGGGCTGCGGTGACAGAGGCAGCGCCGATGTGTACTTTTTAAATTTTAAACCAGAGTCGGCAGATGTGTATACAGAAATTGCCAAAAAATATGAGGAGGAAACAGGTGTATCAGTAAAGGTGGTAACTGCTGCCGCCAACACATATGAGCAGACTTTGAAATCGGAAATTGCAAAATCAAACGCGCCGACAATTTTTCAGGTAAATGGTCCTATTGGATATGAGTCCTGGAAAGATTATTGTCTTAATATAGAGGGTAGTGATTTTGCAAAATTGCTTAGTGATGATACGCTGGCTATCCGTGACGCAAATGGCGAAGGCATTTATGCCGTACCGTATGTTGTAGAGGGTTACGGCATAATTTATAATGACGCTATTATGAAAAAATATTTCGCCTTATCTGATAAGACGGTGGAAATTGACAGCGCAGACCAAATTAACAGCTTTGCAACTCTTAAAGCTGTAGCAGAGGATATGACCGCTCATAAGGACGAGCTTGGAATAAAGGGTGTGTTTGCCTCTACCTCACTCTCAAGCGGTGAGGATTGGCGTTGGCAGACACATCTGCTTAATGTGCCGCTTTATTACGAGCTTCGTGACAGCGAGGACTATACCGACCCCACTATTGCAGGGTTAAATGCCAAAGAGGTAGCATTCAGATACGCGCAAAATTATAAAAATCTTTTTGATCTTTATATAAACAACTCTATAACCGAAAAGGGCTTGCTTGGTTCTAAATCTACAAGCGATTCTATGGCAGAGTTTGCACTTTCACAGGTAGCAATGGTGCAAAACGGCAACTGGGCATGGTCCCAGATTAAAGACGTCAAGGGCAACACAGTAGCCGAAGACGATATTAAATTTTTACCGCTTTACACGGGTATTACTGATGAAGAAAATCAAGGCCTTTGCATAGGAACCGAAAATTATCTTGCTATAAATAAAAATGCGAGTGAGGACCAACAGAAAAAGTCTCTTGACTTTTTGTATTGGCTTTTCAGCAGTGAAACAGGCAAGGATTATGTAACAAATAAACTTGACTTTATTACACCTTTTAACAGCTTCAGCGAAGCAGAACTGCCAAACGACCCCCTTGCGCGTGAGGTAGTGCGCTATATGAACGACGAGAATGTTAATACTGTGACTTGGATCTTTACATCCTTCCCAAGCGATGTATTTAAAACCGAGGTCGGCGGCGCGCTGCTCGAATATGCGCAGGGCAATAAAGAATGGACAGATGTTGAAACCACTGTTAAATCAATGTGGAAGAGTGAGCGAGAGTGAGAACATCATCTAAAAGATGGTTTGCCGTATTTGTCTTACCTACCTTTATCGCGTTTTGCATAGCCTTTTTAGTGCCGTTTATAATGGGACTATATCTATCCTTTTGCGAATTCAGAACGGTAAGTGACGCACAGTTTGTAGGACTGCAAAACTATATACGGGCATTTAGTGAAAACAGTGATTTTATAAATTCACTGTGGTTTACCGTAAAGTTTGCTTTTACGGCTGTTATAAGCATAAATGTTATAGCTTTCCTGTTGGCGTTATTACTGACCCGAGGTATACGCGGCACAAATCTGTTCCGTACTGTGTTTTTTATGCCAAATCTTATAGGCGGTATAGTTTTAGGCTATATATGGCAGTTAATCATTAACGGTGTTTTATATAATTACGGTTATTCCATAACCTCAAATGCCGCGTTTGGTTATTGGGGTTTGGTAGTGCTTATGAGTTGGCAAATGATAGGCTATATGATGATAATCTACATCGCAGGCATACAGAATATACCTACCGCTATATTGGAAGCTGCCCGTGTGGATGGCGCGGGACCTCTGCGTACACTACGCAGTATTATAATACCGTCGGTTATGCCGTCAATCACCATTTGCCTGTTTCTTACCATTACCAACTCATTTAAACTGTTTGACCAAAATTTAGCCCTTACGGCAGGCGCGCCGTCAAAGCAGACGCAAATGGTGGCGCTTGATATATATAACACCTTTTACGGCAGAATAGGAAGCGAGGGTGTAGGACAGGCAAAGGCGGTAATTTTCTTTATACTTGTAGCAGTTGTAGCACTGTTGCAGTTGTATTTTACCCGTAGTCGCGAGGTTGAAAATTAATGAAAAAAGTAAGATTTTCAAACATTTTAATATTTGCCTTTTTACTGTGTTTAAGCTTTGTGTTTTTAGTTCCCATAATAACAGTTCTGGCAAACTCCTTTAAGGATAAATTTTCTATAAGCCAGACGCCGTTTGTGTTGCCAAACTCAGAGACCTTTGCAGGCATTGAAAACTATATAAAAGGCGTAAATGATACGGGATTTTTATCGGCATTTTTTTGGTCGCTGTTTATAACAGTGGCTTCTGTCGCAGTAATAGTTTTATTTACGGCAATGACTGCTTGGTATATTACGCGAGTCAAAACCCGTATAAACCAAGTGTTGTATTACTTGTTTGTATTTTCGATGATTGTGCCCTTTCAGATGGTTATGTTTACAATGTCAAAGATTGCAAACTTACTCAGTCTTGATAACCCTTTTGGACTTGTTTTAATATATTTAGGCTTTGGCGCAGGACTTTCGGTATTTATTTTTTCGGGATTTGTAAAGTCGATACCGCTAAGTTTAGAGGAAGCGGCGATTATAGACGGATGTAATACCCTGCAGACCTTCTGGCATGTGGTGTTCCCGATTTTAAAGCCCACCGCCATAACGGTTGCTATTCTTAACACTATGTGGATATGGAATGACTATCTGTTGCCGTATCTGGTTATTGGTAGCGACTATAAAACCATACCGATAGCAGTGCAGTATTTAAAGGGCGGCTACGGCTCGGTGGATATGGGGGCTATGATGGCAATGCTGGTACTTAGCATAGTGCCTGTGGTTATCTTTTATCTGACCTGTCAAAAATATATTATAAAGGGAGTGGCAGCAGGTGCCGTTAAGGGATAAAAACGGAAAAAGATACAGCGGTGTGCTGTGCGCCGTATCGTCACTGCCGTCACCCTATGGCATAGGTGGTTTCGGTATTGATGCTTATAGATTTGTTGATTTTTTGAGTGAGTCAAAACAACGCTTCTGGCAAATATTACCGCTTAACCCTTTAGGCGAGGGCGATTCGCCATATAAATCACCAAGCACCTTTGCAGGCGAAATACTTTATATTGATTTGGACATTTTGGCGCGTGAGGGCTTGCTTGATATGCAGGATATTGGAAAATATAGCTTTTCACAAAATGTTGATTATAAGGCGGTACGGGAATTCAAGCTGCCACTACTGCAAAAAGCTGCAGAAAATTTTGATACAACAGATAAAAATTATCAAAAATTTTTAAGCGACAACGATTTTTGGATAGATGATTATGCGCTTTTTGAAGCGGCGCTTTGGGTATATAAAACAAAAAGCCTGACGGACCTTCCGGACGGTATAAAATACCGCGTGCCTGACGTTTTAGGCGAATTTAAAAAAAGCTATGAAAACAAAATTAATTTTTATAAAATAACACAGTATTTCTTTTTCTGTCAGTATTATGATTTAAAACGCTATGCTAACCGAAAGGGCATAAAAATAATAGGAGATATTCCGTTCTATGTATCGCCCGACAGCGCAGATGTTTGGGGAAATCCCGATGATTTTAAGGTGGGTCGTGATTTTACGCCCACAGCCGTGGCAGGTGTGCCGCCCGACATATTTTCGGCAAGCGGTCAGTTGTGGGGAAATCCCATATACAATTGGCAAAACATGAGGCAAAATGAATACCGCTGGTGGCGGTTACGTCTCGGCTTTTGTCGTGAAATGTATGATGTCTTGCGTATAGACCATTTCCGCGCTTTTGCAAATTATTATCAGATACCCTATGGTAGCAAAAGCGCTATAGAGGGCGACTGGGTTTGCGGTGAGGGCGTGACTTTCTGGGATAAAATGCGCAGAACGATAGGGGAAATGAATATAATTGCCGAGGATTTAGGCGGCGAGGATGACCACGCGGTAATAAAGCTTTTAAAGTACACTGAATTTCCTAATATGAAAATATTACAGTTTGGTTTTACAGGCGATATGCAAAATCAGTTTTTACCGCAAAATTACCCATATAACTGCGTTTGTTATACAGGCACACACGATAATGATACCTCACTTAGTTGGTACAATTCGGCTACCACAAAAGAGCGGGTGATTTTTAATTCAATTATACGAAATAATGCAAACTGCGTACCGCACGATATGATACGCGAGCTGTCAAAATCGCAGTCACAGTTATGTATAATTCCTATGCAGGATTTATTGTGCCTTGACACAAGTGCCCGAATGAACACACCCGGCATAGCAAAGGGAAATTGGCGATGGCGGATGAGCAAAGATGATATTAATACCGATAATGCAAAACTACTAAAAAAGCTGACAAAAGAGAGAAATTAGTAAAAATGCCCGTTGTTACAACGGGCATTTTATTTATAGTGCTTCTATTAATTTTTTTGCTGTCTGATAGCGGTTGTCTGGGCTTATATCAGTGCATTTTTTAACAATTTTACCTGACCTACCGTGTGCCAGTGTTTCGCTGGGGTGTTTGCCTGTAAGCATCACGTTAAGCAATACTCCCATTGCGTAAATATCGGTTCTGGCATCGCTGCCTGTAACACCCAACTGCTCGGGTGAGGCAT
Organism: Clostridia bacterium; assembly: GCA_017466905.1. Classification (GTDB taxonomy): domain Bacteria; phylum Bacillota; class Clostridia; order Oscillospirales; family Acutalibacteraceae; genus UBA737. The sequence goes on from JAFTTE010000009.1 coordinate 15,471, forward strand.
ACCCCACAGTGCCCATTATAACGGTATCTTTTGTATTTGTCGTTACTTTGCGTGATATATTAAGGTCTATTAAAACAACCCTGCCGTCATCTGAAATTATTATATTTTCGGGTTTAATATCACGGTGAACTATGTTGTTTTTGTGCAGGATGTCCAGCGCGTTACAAACGGAGGTTAGCACCCGCTTTGCCCCACGGTATCGGTAGTTGCCGCCTTTCATAACATCGGCAACCGTCATACCGCTGATAAATTCTTC
>JAFTTE010000077.1 GCA_017466905.1 Clostridia bacterium
ATGACAATTTATTTTTTGTGCATACCTTCTGACACTATCACCCATGGCAGTATCTTTAAATATCGTACCCATATCGGTATTACTTTCAAACGCCGGCCTTGTCCTCAGCATTCCATCTTTATACCACATATTAATGCAATCAGTCATCTGGTTGTCTCTGACCGCCGTCAGACTGTCACGCAAATTTAATCCGCCCGAGAGCTGTGGTATATTAACCTCTCGGCGCGGCTGCTTATTTATCATTGGATATCTCATATCTCTATCCTTTCTTAAAACCATCATTGCGAGGCGCTATGCGCCGTGGCAATCCGTTCTTGCCTTCTCCTTGAGGAGAAGGGGGACCGCTTGCGGTGGATGAGGTGTAATTTACATCCGTGCCCCTTGCGGCACACCTTACCTTTTCACTATTCACTCTTACCTATTACCTCAGCAGTCAGGATGCGGCAACGCATTCCTGACTGTGTCATATGTTGTAAGTCCTGCGCGTTTTGCATTATAAAGCGCCGCAAAATATTGCTGCTGGTCTCCGTCATTCTCACTTCGCGCAATATGCATCGCAAGTCCGTACAAAAACACGTCACCCATCGCCTTTTGCGGCAATTTTATCTCGTAGTCCAGCGATTCTATCGGCTCAAATTCACCTGTGTTACACATTCTCCACAAATCACCGTATACCAGATTTACAGCCACAATAGCGCTGTTTCTTATTCTCCCGGTTAGCTCTGCGTTACCATCAGCATTTGTATATCCAAGCATTTTTAATGCGCTATTTAAAAGTTCATTTGCCTTCATTATAGGTCACCTACCATATTTTCATTTTGCTGCGCGCCACCCGTACTATTTCTCATCATACTTAGTGCTCGCTGTTGGTCCTCGGGTGACAAGCTCATAAGTTTTTCATAAACCTGCGGATTATTCTGCTTTATATACTTGAGCACTTCCCCATCACCTATATCATCAGGTGTAATGCTTGGCTGTGCTGCCATTTGCTGCTGTTGCATTGCTGCCACTTGCGCCGCTGCCTGTTCTTTTCTTGAATTAAGCAATCCGCCAACATCCGGTATAAGTCCTTTCGGTAAGCGCTCAAGATATTCAATAAAGCTGATTTGCTGCGCAGTCAGCAATCCGTTAAGGTTGCTTATAGACACCGCTTCACTCCAGATAGTTGATGCACCCACGTCAATGCGAGCCGTAATAATCAGATTTTTATAGCGTTCGGCATCAAATGTAATATATTCTGTGCCGCTTTCAGTATTAATTTTAAGCGAGCGACGACCATACATAGTAAACCAAAAGTCCGCCCATATTCTTGCAATATCCTCAACCGCACTATAAAAACGGTTTTTATATACCTGCATTGGTGCAATTGCCGCCTCACGCGCCTGCACAATGGCAGTTGCGTTATCGGGTCGCATATCACCAAGCGCCGCATCATTTGCGCCGCTATCGGCCAAAATATTACCGGCAAAATTATCCGTAAAATTAACAAATGCACTGCTAAAATTAGGCGGCACAACAAATTTTATGGCGCCCGCCATATCCTCAGCGCTACCGTATATTTTAATAATCTCACCGGGGTCATTGCTTATGCCGTCAGGAATAAGATCACCGTTAACAATAATTTTCGGCATACCCGCGTTTTGCATCGCCCAGGTAGAGAAAAAGTGCAACTGATTAAGTGCAATCTGGTTTGGAATCTGATATGTCACTTCACTATCACCGTATGCGCAATTTCTGCGACGTTCCCATACAAACTTTGCTATCGGGTACCTGTGTATTTTTAAATTCCACTCAGGGCGGACTACCGCCTTTTCGGTTACCATCTTGCCCCAAACAGTAAAATTGCCGTCCTTGTCGTACTTTTTATATATTTTTGTAATAACCGTCACACGCTTTGAATCAGCTGGCTCGTCTTCGCCGCGGTCACCCGCGTTGCGATAATACCCGTTCGCGCCGTCAGGTACAATATCGTCAGTCACCTGACCGTACTTTTCGGCTTCCCTGCGCACCGCATCAATATCCAATCGGCGCGCAATTATAATATACGGCTGACTCTCGACATCCTCGTTATTCGGGTCACCAAATACAACGTTTTCAATATCCAAAACCTCACATGCTATGTCACCCTTAATTGCCATAGTCTGTCTTTCGTCAGCATAAAGACCTGTGCAAACCTCACTGTCCCAATATGTATATAAAATACCCGTGCCGGACAAATATGCATTTTTAAGCAATTGCGCAAGCTTGTCATCAAACTTAAGTCTTTCGGCGGTTACTCGGTAATAATCCGATAAAGCGTTCATCACAACCGCTATTTCAACGTTTCCAACTTTGCCCGCAGGCACCTCACCGTTTATCATTTGTGTTTTTAAAGCATTCTTTTCTTGCTGACCCTGTAAATCACTGTTGTCAGGCACACCCTCTGCGCCATAATTTACCGCAACGGCCGAAGAAGAAATAACCGACATCTTATATTCGCCGATTCTTTTTATCACATTTCGGCGGGTAAGTGGTCGTTGTCCACCGCCTTGCACACCGTGCCATTGGTCACCACAATAAAACCTTTCGTTAATTGTTGCTTGTTCTCTTATGCCCTTCTCACCAATACTATCTTTGTAGCGCTGTCCGTTTTCAAATTCCGCCCATATTTGTTTTGGTTCTGTTTTAATATTTTCTTTCATTGTGATTTCCCTTTCTATAACAACTAAATATTACACATTAAAGGTCAGGCGCTTTTTTCACCTGACCTTTAAAATCTGATATTTAATTTGCCGCTTTAATCATCGCTACACGCTCAGCATTGTTTTTCGCATTAGAAATATCAATACCCTTTTCAGCTGCAATTTTTTCAAGCTCTTCCTTTTTCATCTTCTTAAGGTTTTCTTCTTTTTTAACAAGAGTCCATCCACGATTAATCAGATCATCGCGGCGCAACTCACTTTTTGTTTCAATATACGCTGTGCCTAATTTATTTTTTAAAACAAACATAATTTTTACCTTTTTTTATAATTTTAGCCTGTTATTGCAAAAATAAGATCTTTCTTGCTTTCGGTAACAAAGCAGTCGTAATAAAGGCGGAAGTTGATCTTATATGCATCCATATCCTGCACCTGATCAGGATTGTATACATCTACTTTATCTACCTTCTTAACGAGTGATGCTGCGCTCTTTGGCATAACAATCGCATTAATGGTTGTTGCACCTTCCGCAGGTGTGTAACCATTATCCCCAAAGGTAAACGCAGTCTTCATTCTATCAGCACCAACAGGCATAATGATGCAACCGTTAAGATTTTTAACCTTAAAGTTTGCTTCGCCCTGTTTGAATTCACTTACAGTAATGCTACGCTGAAGCTTGTCACTTGTCATAAGTGCCGCATACATAACAGGATCTACAAAAGCCACCATCTGCTCATTGGTATAACCGTTTGCCGCTTCTGCATTGTTGATTGCCGCAAGCATAAGCTCTACAG
>JAFTTE010000078.1 GCA_017466905.1 Clostridia bacterium
CACGATAATTATGTGTAGGGGAAATGCTGTCTTTTATCATCGATAACAAATCATCAAAATATAGGTTTAACTGTGATAAAACTTCATCGGTTTTGGGATTGAAACTTATTTTACCGTCACATAAATCGTTAAGCAAATTCAAAGCGTCCTTAGCGTTATCGACAACGAAATCAGATACACCGTACATTTTAAATATTTCTTGATTTTTGTTTTTTGGGAAAATATAGTTATAACTTATGGCCTTTTTACCATAAGCAATAGCCGTAATAGCACCGTGAAAACTTGACCCGATATATATTTCACAACCGGATAAAACGGCAGCAGTTTCCATAATGTTAAGCTTTTTACTGATAATCTCACAATCAAGATTATTATTAGTATTAAACTGCTCAAGAACAAAATCGTCATTGTGTGTGTAACCTATTGGCAACAACACAACTTTAAGACCATGTTCTTTTAGAGTGTTGATTATCTGAACTAAATATTGATCGTCGTCTTGAGGCTTTTGCGGGTTAAATTGAATAACGGCGTATTTTTCATCAAACGAAAGAACGTTTTGTTTGTAGTTTTTTAATTCCTCCACAGGAATTAGTTCTGAAATGCAACAAACCGAGTCTGGATAAACGTCGATTTTTGGCGGATTATTGTCATATAAGTTGAGCAAATACTGCTTCGATATATCGTCTCTTAAAGATATATAATCGCAACAATCAAATGCTGAACGCGCAGTGGCTTTAAGTGGTTCTGAAAATTGAAATGGAATTTGCGGAAGATTAAAAAGTAATTTTACATTATTGCGTACAGCAAACTCAATAGGGTAATACCAGGATTCACCGATGTCATATCCCACAACCTGTGTTTCTTGTGGGAATTTAACCAAAATTTTGTTGTAATGAACTAGCGCGCCGCCACCTACCACAACAGCATTTAGCGGATACTCGTCGTGTATTTTGTCTATTTCGCTTATTGCAAATACATCGGTAGTTTCATCTAAAGCTTTTTTGCAGCTTCGTTCCGGTGAAAAAAGAAACAACTCAAAATCAAGGTTGCGTTTTTCCATCGCTCTTTTGAAAATAACGGGAAACATAAGGTCACCATAATTTTCAACGTTAAAGGTACCGGATATAGCAATATTATATTTCATATAATTACACCTTTACAATAACATTATTACATTGAAATCTGACAGACAAAGTATAACATATGAGTTAATCAATGTCAAATTGATAAAATTTTGACAGATTTTTCAAAAAACAAAATTTTCTTATTTACTTTTTGATTTAAAAGTGTTATTATATATCCGTATGAGACTGTTTAAAGTGCACAGCCTCTCGAATAAAATTTTTGGAGGAATTTTCACATGGCAAGAAAGTTTAAAACCATGGACGGTAACAACGCTGCGGCTCACGTTTCTTATGCGTTTACCGAAGTAGCAGGTATTTATCCTATCACACCGTCCAGCCCGATGGCAGACTATGTTGACCAGTGGTCAGCACAGGGCCTCAAAAACATCTTTGGAACAAAGGTTAATGTTGTTGAAATGCAGTCCGAAGCAGGTGCTGCAGGTACAGTTCACGGCTCACTCGCTGCCGGTGCTCTCACCACTACATTTACCGCTTCACAGGGTCTTCTTTTGATGATCCCCAATATGTACAAAATCGCAGGCGAATTGTTACCCAGCGTATTCCACGTATCAGCACGCTGCGTAGCAAGCCACGCCCTTAATATCTTTGGCGACCACTCTGACGTTTATGCATGCCGTCAGACAGGTTTCGCAATGCTTGCTGAGACTAATACTCAGGAAGTTATGGACCTTGGCGCAGTTGCACACCTTGCATCTATCAAGGGTCGCGTACCTTTCATCAACTTCTTTGACGGTTTCCGTACATCACACGAGCTTCAGAAGATTCAGGTTTGGGATTACGAAGACCTTAAAGAAATGTGCGATATGGATGCAGTTGATGCATTCCGTAAGCGCGCTCTTAACCCTGAGCGTCCTGTAATGCGCGGTTCACACCAGAACGATGACATCTTCTTCCAGAACAGAGAAGCTTGCAACAAGTACTATGAAGCTCTTCCTGCAATCGTTGAAGAATATATGGACAAGGTTAATGCTAAGCTTGGCACTGACTATAAGCTCTTTAACTACTACGGTGCACCTGATGCCGAGCGTGTAATCATCGCTATGGGTTCATTCTGCGACGTTGCTGAAGAAGTTATTGATTATATGACAGCTGCAGGTGAAAAGGTTGGTCTTATCAAGGTAAGACTTTACCGTCCTTTTGCTGCTGACAAGTTTGTTGAGGCTATCCCTGCAACATGTAAAAAGATTGCTGTTCTTGACAGAACTAAGGAACCTGGTTCTTTGGGCGAACCTCTTTATATGGACGTTGTTAGCGCTCTTGCACAGACAGGTTGTAAGATTGACTGTGTTATCGGCGGTCGTTATGGTCTTGGTTCAAAGGATACTCCTCCTTCAAGCGTATTTGCTGTATATAAGGAATTAGCATCAGATGCTCCACGTCACAACTTTACAATCGGTATTGTTGACGACGTTACCAATCTTTCACTCGTTGAAGAAGAAGCTCCCAACACCGCAGCAGAAGGCACAATCGAGTGCAAGTTCTGGGGTCTTGGTGGTGACGGTACCGTTGGTGCTAACAAAGACTCTATTAAGATTATCGGTGACCATACTGATAAATACGTTCAGGCTTACTTCCAGTATGACTCTAAGAAGACCGGCGGTATCACAATTTCTCACCTCCGTTTCGGCGATAAGCCAATAAAGAGCCCATACTACATAAACAAGGCTGACTTTGTTGCTTGTCACAACCCATCATACGTAATCAAGGGCTACAAGATGGTTAATGATGTTAAACCAGGCGGTGTATTCCTTATCAACTGCCAGTGGAGCCCAGAAGAGCTCAACGAGCATATGCCTGCAGAAGCTAAGCGTTACATAGCTAACAACAACGTTCAGCTTTACACTGTAAACGCTATTGATATGGCTGCTGAAATCGGTCTTGGTAAGCGTACCAACACTGTTCTTCAGTCTGCATTCTTCGCACTTTCTGAAGTTCTTCCACGTGAAGAGGCTATCGGCTACATGAAGGAAAAAGCTCAGAAGTTCATGAAGAAGGGTAAAGAAATCGTTGAAATGAACGAAAAGGCAATCGACGCAGGCGCTAACGCTTACGTTAAGATTGATGTTCCTGCTGACTGGGCTAACGCTACTGACGACAAGGCAGCAGCTAAATCTGAAGGCGCAGAAAAACTCGTTAAGATGGTTGACGGCATCATGAAGCCTGTTGGCCTTATGAACGGTTATGACCTTCCAGTATCAGCATTTGCTGATCACGCTGACGGTACATTTGAACAGGGCGCATCTGCTTATGAAAAGCGCGGCGTTGCTGTAATGGTACCTGAATGGAACAATGAAACCTGTATCGGCTGTAACAAGTGCGCATTTGTATGTCCTCACGCTACAATTCGTCCGTTTGCTATGTCTGCTGACGAAAAGGCTGCGGCCCCCGCTACAATTAAGGTTGCTACAAAAGAAAAGCTCGTTACAAATAAGGGCTTCAACTACACACTTGCTATTTCTCCGCTTGACTGTATGGGTTGCGGCGTTTGCGTTGGCGTATGTCCTACCAACTCACTCAAGATGGTATCTCAGGAATCACAGCTCGTTGAACAGGAAAGCTTTGATTACTGTGTAGCAAACGTAACTGAAAAAGAAGGTATCGCGTCAAGCGCTAACCTTATTTCTTCACAGTTCAAGAAGCCTCTCCTCGAGTTCTCAGGCTCTTGCGCAGGTTGTGCAGAGACTGCTTACGCTCGTCTTATTACACAGCTCTTTGGTGACAGAATGTACATCTCTAACGCTACCGGTTGTTCATCAATCTGGGGCGGTCCTGCTGCTACATCACCATACACCACAGACGCTAACGGCCACGGTCCTGCTTGGGCAAACTCTCTCTTTGAAGACAACGCAGAGCACGGCTTTGGTATGTATTTAGGTCAAAAGGCTATCCGTAACCGTCTTATCGACGACGTTAAGATGATTGCTGAAAGCGACAAGGCTGCTGATGAAGTTAAGGCTGCTGCTGAAGAATATCTTGCAACAGTTAACGACGGTGACAAGAATGCCGCTGCTTCAAAGGCTCTTGTTGATGCTCTTAAGGCTGCTAATGCTGATTGTGACATCTGCCGCGATGTTATCAACAACAGCGAATACCTTTCCAAGAAATCTGTATGGATCTTCGGTGGTGACGGTTGGGCATACGATATCGGCTTCGGCGGTGTTGACCACGTACTCGCAACAGGCGAAAACGTAAACATCATGGTATTTGATACCGAAGTTTACTCTAACACAGGCGGTCAGGCATCTAAGGCTTCTAACATTGGTCAGGTTGCTCAGTTCGCAGCTGCCGGTAAGGCTATCAACAAGAAGAGCCTTGCTGAAATTGCAATGAGCTATGGCTATGTTTACGTAGCACAGATCGCTATGGGCGCAGACCAGAACCAGACACTTAAGGCAATCAAGGAAGCTGAAGCTTATGATGGTCCTTCAATCATCATTGGTTACTCACCATGCGAAATGCACTCAATTAAGGGTGGTATGGTTAACTGCCAGGCTGAAATGAAGAAGGCTGTAGACGCAGGTTACTGGGATCTCTTCCGTTACAACCCTGCTCTCAAGGCTGAAGGTAAGAATCCATTCTCACTTGACAGCAAGCCTGCTACTGCTGACTATAAGGAATTCATCCTTAACGAAGCACGTTACTCTTCCCTTACACGTTCATTCCCAGAGCGCGCAAACGAGCTCTTTGATCAGGCGGCAGAGGCAGCTAAGGCACGTCGTGCTCACCTTGAAAAGCTTGTTGAGCTTTATGGTAAATAATATCTGACAGATATTAAACATTCACCCTCATCGTGAAAACGGTGAGGGTGTTTTTCGTTTATGAAGTGATTGATTATAATGGTAAAATGTGTTATAATATTTTTAATAATTCAGCATATCAGGGGTGTTTTTATGATTATTAAAAATGAGAACTATAATATAGAAATTAACGACAATGGTGCGATAACATCACTTGAAAGCGGTGGTAAACAGTTTGTAAAGCAGGTGTTGCCGCTGTTACAATTCCAATTGCGTGATGGTGAAGATACAAAGATTATCAGCTCTGATAGCGCAGATAAGATAGAATTTTGCCGCAACGAAGACACTGTAGAATTTAAATTTACTTTTAATAACCCCGATATAGTGTTTAATGCTAAATTGTTATTTGGTAAAAGGATCAATGCTTCTTTTTCGTTTGAAAATAATACTGGTAGTTACGTAGAGTGGGTAGACTATCCGCAGATTGCTATTCCAAATGACCTCGTTGCCCGTGGTGGCAGCGGCAGGATTACGGTTGATGTAAATGAAGGTTTATTGCTTGAAGATATATCATTAAAAGAGCAGTTTTACCCATACAAATACCGACCTATGAATTACCCAAGCGAAGGTCTTTACAGTATGTTTCCGGCCGTTATACAAAGCCAGTTTTTGTCTTATTATGACGATACCGCAGGCATTTATATAGCGGCAGAGGATACCGAACGCAGTATAAAGGGCATTGATATTGCACCGCTTGATGATGCAATTAAAATGCAATTCAGACTTTATCCCGGTATAGAAAAGACAGATAAATTTTTTAAACTGCCATTTAATATGGTAATTGATTTCTTTAAGGGCGATTGGCACGATGCTGCAGAGCTTTATCGTAGCTGGTTCCAGAATAATTTACCCGAAAATCTGACCGCTATAGAGGAAAATGATACTTTGCCCGAGTGGTACAGCGATTCTCCATTGGTTGTGACATATCCTGTGCAGGGTATTCACGATACCGATCCATCAGGACCAAACCGACTTTTCCCGTATAATAATGCGCTACCTTATCTTGAAGAAATCGGTAAGGCAACCGGCAGTCGTATTATGTCTGTGCTTATGCATTGGGAAGGTACAGCTCCATGGGCGCCGCCTTATGTGTGGCCGCCTGTCGGCGGAGCCGAAATGCTTGCCGATTTTGGCAAAGAGCTACATAAAAGAGATTATATACTGGGTGTTTATTGCAGTGGCATAAGCTATACCTTGCAAAGTAATATTAATGACTTTAATATGCAAAAAGAATTTGACGATAAGAATTTATCTCAGTATATGTGTGCGTCACCCACAGGTGAAATAGTATCTAAAACCTGTCAGCCACAACGCAAAAGCTATGATATGTGTATTTCGCAAGACTTTACCAAAAATGTTTTGTGGAAAGAAGCTGAAAAAATGGCTTCTTGCGGTCTTGATTATATACAAATTCTTGACCAGAACCACGGTGGCACACCGTATTTTTGCTTTAGCGATAAACACGGTCATCCTGCGGTACCGGGCAAATGGATGGTTGAGCATATGACTGATTTTTTAAAGAAGCTGAAATGCATTGTTGGTGACAAGGTTTTGCTCGGTTGTGAGTCGGCGGCGGCAGAAAGCTATATACCGTATATGAATCTTAGCGATAATCGTTTTAATCTTAACGGTTATGTGGGCAAATTCATACCGCTGTATGGATATATTTATCACAAATACTTGCAAAACTTTTCGGGCAATTCGGTGTGCTCGCTTGATATCTTTGATATAAAGCGTTCACCTGACAGCTACTTGTTACGCACGGCGCACTCATTCCTCGCGGGTGATTTTATGACGCTTGTTATAAATCAAGATGGTGAGATTGCGTGGGCTTGGGGTGAGAGAGATTTTTCTTATCTACCCGATAGAAAAGCAGTATTGGACTTTATAAAATCTGCTACAGCATATAAACGCGGTGTTGGTAAAAAGTATCTTACATTTGGTCAGATGATAAAGCCCTGCGAGGTAAAATGCGATACTGTGGCTATGTATAAAACAAATGCCGAGCGTATGACGGAATATCCCGTTGTTTTGACTACAGCTTGGGCATCAAGTGACGGCACTTGCGCGCAGTTTGTAGCATCTTATCGCAATAGGTCAGAAGAATTTACAATTGACCTTACACATACAAACGGCGCCGATTTAATTGACGAAAACGGCACCGTGATAAAAACACTTGCGGCTGAAGTTTGCAGTCTTACAATACCCGCTCACAGCGTTATGATGCTTGCTTTTAAAGACTAAAAGTGGTATAATCTTTTTAACTTAATTTAATTTAAATTTGGGTGATACGATTGAGAAAATTATGGCAAAGAGAATATACCTTGCGCGCAGGGGATTTTGATAAATTTGACCGCATTAAGCCCTCGTCAATACTTGATTTGTTTCAAGATGCCGCAGGTCAACACGCAGTGGAAATTGGCGTCGGCTTCGACGATATGATAGCGCGTGAGTATCTTTGGGTGCTCACCAGAATTAAATTTGAGATTATTTCGGCACCATCACGTTATCAGAATATTGTTGTAAAAACCTGGCCTTTAGCGCCTAATAGACTTAACTATCGACGCGAATATTCTATAGAGGATACGAATGGCAATAAACTGATAATCGGCAGTTCAGAGTGGGTTGTTATTCACAGCAAAGAGAGAAAGCTGTTATCGGTGCCAGATTTATATAATCTTGATGGTGAGTATCACAACGAGGTTATATTTGAGGGCAAGCTTGGTAAAGTGCGTGATTTTGAGATTTGCGGCGAGCCTTATACTATCAATGCAGGTTTTTGCGATCTTGATGTCAACGACCACGTTAATAACACAAAATATGCAAATTATGTGTTGAACGCTATAAATCCGACTGATAGCGACGTTTTAAATAGCTTTCAGATAGATTATCGTAAAGAAGTAATGCAGGGAACACAGCTTAATATTTATTTCTGTAGAGAAGAAAATACCGTTTCAGCAAAGGGCGAAAATATCAACGGCGATATAATGTTTGCTTGTAAGATAGAATTAAAGGCTTGAGGGTTTACCTCAAGCCTTGTTTATTTTTATGTCAGCCGCTTTAATGTTTATGTCACCTGTAATACATGTTTCAAGCGATTCGTTCATTGTGTTTGCAATTACCGTATTAGCGCTTGTGCCATCCTTGCAATCAAGCAGCAAATCAACGTTTTCTTTAAAATATGTACCGTTTAGTAAAATGTTGGTTTTGGGGTAAACGGCGCCCTCGGTGCCGATATTTGCAAAACGAATTGTATTATTTTTCAGCGTGCAGTTTACAAAACGCAGATTATCGACAGGGGTGTTTGACATAACAACGCTCTTGATATCTCCTTCGACCACAAGATTTTCAAAGGTGATGTTCTCTTGCACAGGCGCTTTAGAATTAGGATAGTAGCTGCGAGACCAGTTATCTTTATCAAAAAGGATGTAAAGACCTGTCGGTCGGTTTTTTTGTAAATAAATATCCTTAAAATGCAGATTACGGCAACCACAGTTATACATAACGTCGTTTTGTACGACCGCCCACACAAAGCCATCGTATTCCTGTTCGCCCCATTCGTGCGTGGGCTGTGTGAGTGAAGTAAAAATTCTGCCATCGGGCGGCATAAATACGCGGTAAAGTCTGCCATTTGATACAACAGTGTCAGAGCGTTGTACCTGCATTCCCTCGTACCAATCCACCCATGAGCCTGCAAGTATGCGGCAGAAAAAGCCTACTGTATCAGTGTCGTTCAAATCATAACAGTCTTCGATAAGACCGTTTTCTATCCAGCCCATTTCGGGGTTAGAGGTTACATAGTCGTGCGCGTTAAGTGCTATCGGGTCATCAAAGGTTTTAAAAATGCCGTGGCGCACAACAAATTTATCTCCACGTCCAAAATGCACGGCATCTTTTTTGCCCTCAATGCGCACACGCTCAACAACAGCATTCTGGAAGGTGCAGATGTGGATACAAAAATCCTTTGCGGGCAGGTCAAGGCACTCTAAATCCTCTATAATCAGATTTTTTATATAGAAAAAACAAAGATGTCCATTAAGGCCAATTATGGTTTTAGGACGCTTGTCCGACGGTGCATCAGATACAATACCGTTGCAGATAAGCTTAAGTCCACAAATTTTGATATTTTTGTTATATGTACGCGTGTACGCGCCGCGGTTTATAAACACAAATCCGTTGCCATCAGGACAGTTCTGACGCCGTATGTATGAGCCCGCGCAAAAATAAAGCGCGGTATTGTCATCAAGCAATACTTGGTCAGAAAGGTCGTATATACCAGGCTCGGATATATAAATATCTCCTCCGCCCATTACCGCCTCTTGTAAAGCCTTGGCATTACTCAGTCCGTCATTTTGCGGTAAAAAACCGTAACGTGAAGCAATTTTCACAAAATCAGCAACCTTTGTTAGCACTGAATATATTATATATTTTATAAAATAATTGTCAAGAATAAACTTACCTAAAAAGGACTTGAGTTTTTTACAATAAAAAAGACAGGCAAAATGCTAAAATCGGCTTTACAAATACGTATTTCTTTATTATAATATTAGAAAATAAATTGGTTGACCATCTTTTTGCGTATTTGAAGCAGAAAGTGAAAAGGGGATTTTTTGTATGGAACACACAAATGCAAAATTAGCTATTACCGAGTTAATCTGGAATGCCGAAAATCAACCCAAACCCGGAACACCGCTCACCTTTACTGTGACATTAACCAATGTGGGCGATGTTGAGTTTTCTGCAGAGTGTAAAAAAATATCTTTGACGGTGCAGGTGAATCGGGAACAACTGTCTGTAATTGAGTTTGACGGTAATTTAGCAGCGGGTGAAAGTGTTACCATAGACAGTAGTGTCTGGGAGGCTGTACACGGCAACCACGTTGTTTGCGCTACACTTGATTTTGCACAGCCGTGCTGGGACAATTTTGGAACCGGTGTTATTTTTGTAAAAAATCTCCGCGTGTCAGACAAGACGTTACCCGTACCGCCACTTGCCGCTAAAGTAGGTATGAACACGCTGACCTTCAGCGATGATTTCACCACCCTAGACACTATCGATACGGCTGCCACGGGCAAGCTGGGTTATAAATGGTATCCCACCCGACCTTACGGTGCGACCACTTTGAAGCCTACCGACTATGAAATTACAGAAAACGGATTGTTGTTAAAAGAAGAGGAGAATTATTGGAATTATGGCCTGAATATGATGGACGTGGTTACTGCCGCGGGCTGGGGATTTACCCATGGCTATATGGAAGCTCGTTTTCGTATGCCGTCTCTGCGCGCGGTGGAAGGTACCAAAGGTGTCCCTGCCATCTGGTCTTTCCCTCCCGAAAAGCTATTCAGCAAATGTCGTGATTGGGTGGAAATGGACTGGATGGAATATTGGGGAGATATGTACGGCGAGGATCTGTTGTACACGGTGACTATGCATCACCAGCAATTTGTAGATCCGTCGACTCCGCAATATGTCTATTGGGCAAACAACAGAAGCACGTCGCATCATTATGGGTTAAGCGACGGCAAATGGCACGTTATGGGTTGGCTGTGGAAAAAAGGATCTCTGACAACCTATGTGGATGGCAAGGAAATTATGACACAGCATTGGTCAAAAGACGATGTTCCCACGCCTGACGCCAAATTAAACCAAGGGGATTGGTTAAAGGGTACATTTAGCCCTATAGATCACCAATTAATGCCGGTAATTATTAATGGCGCTTTCGGTTGGCCGTTGGAATTGGATTATCTGAATATCTGGCAGGCAGATTAAATGAGTAAATCACGGTGTAGTTCCTTATTGACATTAGACGAAAAAGGCTTGAGGTTTAACCTCAAGCCTTGTTATTTTTATATCCGCTGCTTATATCCTATATTTTGGCAAATAATTGTCAAGCCATTAAATTTTTATTGTAGGGACAGGCGTCCTCGACTGTCCGTTTGTGATTGAATTATAACTGAATTAAAATCAATATGATTAAACATTATTATATGTATCACATTGTTTTGTTTATATTATATAATTTCATTTTACGGACAGTCGAGGACGCCTGTCCCTACATATTAAACAAAATTATTGATATTTGATTGCGGCAGTGCTATAATAAACCCATACCACACAACAATTTAATATTATTGCAAACATTAAGGTTTGTATTTTTATCTTTTGGTAAAAATGCAGGCTCCTTTTTCGCATACTTTAATGTTTGCAGGAATTGTTGTGTGGTAGCAACTGAGGGTCGCATTTTTCGGTGTGTGTGACTTCGGTTGCACACACTTTTTTAATTTTAGGAGGAATTTAAAATGAAAAAAATCTTATCACTTTTATTAGTTATTTGTATCTGCCTTTGCGCTGTTGGTTGCAATAAAGTAACTGATACTAATTCAAGTAGTTTATCGTCAACTATAACCGAAATAGAAACCGAAACAATTTATGTTGACGAACAAGAAAGTTCGTCAAACGATACCACCACCGAAGAAAGCAAAGTAGAAACAACTGTAAGTGGCACACCAAGTGAAAATACCACCCCCACCCCAAGTACAATAACAAGTTCAGTACCAAGCCAAGAAAGCACACCAAGTTCAAGTGAAATGCCTACAAGCAGCGAAGAAACCAGTTTTAATGAACAAGTTTTACCCGAATGGACAAACGATCCTATAGCGAAGCAAGTTGTTTCTTGTTGGACTTTTGCGTATAGTGCTGTTCCTTCCTTTGTGTATGTAATCACTAATCAAAATGAACTTTATTGCCTTTCTTCGTTCAAACCATATTCAAGCGGTTCGTATTTCAAAAAGATAGGTAGTGATTTTAAGTTTAAAACTATGTTTTCGCTTCCCAATGATTATTACGATGACTCGTATCGCATCACAGCTGTTACAACAGATAACAAGATTGTCGGTATTGCTGAAACAGGCGAAATAGTTGACCGCACCGAAGAAGTACAAGAATATTTGAATGAAAATACAATAGGTAATTATTACGAAAACTTTTATTTTTGGATAATACAAGAATATGCTCACTATGAAAATAACAATATACTTTCTTTGGATAATCAAGTATTATATAGTTTTCCTCAAGGTGAAAACATTTTATCGGTGTACCGAGGTTGCAACAATATCATAATTCAAACTACAAAAGGATTTTATGAAATCACAGCATCTATGGAAAGTGAATTTGCAGATACTGAGCCTAAACTTATAATAAAGGCAAAATTTATTTCAGCGCAATTAGATGATGTATTTATTAAAGAATTTTTTAAAGAGGCTGGATTTCATTTTGGCATAGAGATGGAATATTAATTCATGATACATAGAATTTGGGGTAAATCAGGGGACGGTTCCCTAAATCAGGGTAAATCAGGTAAATCAGTAAATCAGGGGACGGTTCTCTGATTGATATGGTATGCAAAAAAGGCTTGGAGATTTTCTCCAAGCCTTTAATTGTGCATTGTGACAATCCCCTCACCACGCTTCGCGCGGTTCCCTCCCCTTTAGGCAAGGGGCGCAGGGCATTGTGCATTATGAATTGTGAAAAAATTTATAGATTATATTTTTCTTTTGTTGTATTTATAGAAGAAATTAAAACTCGTCTGATTTTACCACAATCGTTTTGTAGTTCAGAATATACATTACTATCAATAATATCAGTTTTTGAAAAAAGTTTAAGCCAATATTCAGTTTCGTAACATTCTTTAAGTGCAATTTGAAGTTTTGAAACAAAATCAGCTTTGCTTTGCGCATAATTCGCCTCGTGAATATTGGCACCTATGCTGGTACCGCTTTTGAGAATTTGATTTTTCAAAACACCTTTTCCTTGAAATTGGTCGGTTAATTTCACAATTTTTACTGCAAATTCAATAGAAAAATCCACTAAAAAATTATCAGACATATTTATTCTCCTTTTAAAGAAATGCGCTGTGCGCATGAAATGATTTCATCATGAAATGCAACTTACGTTGCATGAAATAAAATTTGCCATAAAGACTTACTTAAACAATGTGCCGCATCTAAAAGATGCGGCACATTTCATGCTTTAGCATTTCATTCACAACGTGAATTTCATTTGCCGTAAGGCAAATTTCATTACAAATAATCGTAGATTATTTGTTAAGCGCTTCGTTAACTGCAACGGCACATGCAACAGTCATACCAACCATTGGATTGTTACCCGCGCCAATCAAGCCCATCATTTCTACGTGAGCGGGAACTGATGAAGAACCTGCAAACTGAGCGTCAGAGTGCATACGACCCATTGTATCGGTCATACCGTAAGAAGCAGGGCCAGCAGCCATATTGTCGGGGTGAAGTGTACGACCTGTACCGCCGCCTGATGCTACTGAGAAATACTTTTTGCCCTGTTCGATACATTCTTTCTTGTAAGTACCTGCAACAGGATGCTGGAAGCGAGTAGGATTAGTTGAGTTACCTGTGATAGATACGTCAACGCCCTCTTTGTGCATAATTGCAACGCCTTCACGAACATCGTCAGCGCCGTAGCAACGAACCTTTGCGCGTTCGCCGTTTGAGTAAGCGGTTTCGTTTACGATTGCGAGCTCACCTGTGAAATAGTCAAACTTTGTCTGAACATAGGTAAAGCCGTTGATACGTGAAATAATTTGAGCGGCATCCTTACCAAGACCGTTAAGGATTACGCGGAGAGGCTCTTTACGAGCTTTGTTTGCGCTGCGTGCAAGACCGTTAGCGCCTTCGGCAGCTGCGAATGATTCGTGACCTGCAAGGAAAGCAAAGCACTTGGTCTCTTCGCGAAGAAGCATGGCGCCGAGGTTACCGTGGCCGATACCAACCTTACGGTCGTCTGCAACAGAACCTGGGATGCAGAAAGACTGAAGACCAAGACCGATCTTTTCAGCCGCTTCGGCAGCAGATGCTACCTTATCTTTAATAGCGATTGCGCAACCTACAACATAAGCCCAAGCAGCGTTTTCAAAGCAGATAGGCTGAATGCCCTTAACAATGCCGTAAGCGTCAACGCCTGCATCGTCGCAAATCTGCTTTGCTTCTTCGATAGAAGCGATGCCGTGCTTGTTAAGCTCTGCGTTTATCTGATTAATTCTTCTTTCATAGCTTTCAAATAATGGCATAATCTGTTACCTCCCTAATTAGTCTTCACGGGGGTCGATGAGTTTTACAGCGTCATCAACACGTCCGTACTGGCCGCTTGCTTTTTCCAAAGCCTCGTTAGCGTCCATACCCTTTTTAATCATTTCCATCATTTTGCCGAGGTGAACAAACTTGTAGCCGATGATAGTGTCATTTTCGTCTACTGCGCACTTGGTGATGTAACCCTCAGCAAGCTCGAGGTAACGGGGACCTTTAACCTTTGTAGCATAGGTTGTACCTGTCTGTGAACGTAAGCCCTTACCCAAGTCTTCAAGACCTGCGCCGATTGGCAAACCGTCTTCACTGAATGCAGTCTGTGTACGACCGTAAACAATCTGCAAGAAAAGCTCGCGCATAGCGGTGTTGATAGCATCGCAAACAAGGTCGGTGTTAAGAGCTTCAAGCAAAGTCTTGCCAACCAAAATTTCAGATGCCATAGCAGCAGAGTGTGTCATACCTGAGCAGCCGATGGTTTCAACCAAAGCCTCTTCAATAACACCCTCTTTTACGTTAAGGCTGAGTTTGCAAGCGCCCTGCTGAGGTGCGCACCAGCCGATACCGTGGGTAAGACCTGAGATGTCTTTAACTTCCTTTACCTGAACCCATTTGCCCTCTTCGGGAATAGGAGCAGGACCGTGATATGCGCCTTTAGCAAGAGGGCACATATTCTGTACTTCATGTGAGTAGTTCATTATATGTAACTCCTTTCAAAAATTCATACAAAGACATTATATCAGTATTTTGTCGAAAAAACAATACCCGAAATGCTAAAATTTTAACAAATTAACTTTAAGAAATTATATTTTTTATCCAAGAACCGCGTTTTACAAATATATAACCCAAAATGCATTTTATGATATTGAGCATCTGACAGATAAAATATATCGTAAGAATACCAAGAGAAGTGTAATTTACTAAAATTGCCGCAGCCGTAACGCTGATACTCCAGACAAAAAAGCTGTCAAAAATAAGCGTTATAATAACCTTACCGCCCGAACGCAATGTAAAATACGACGCGTGGGCAAAGGCTTCTATCGGCATAGCAAGGGCGGTAATTTGCATAAGTGCTGTCGCTATGCTTTTAGCATTATCGCTTATGTTATATATGCGCGGTATAAATATCGCGCAAAATGCGTAAATCACCGCAATAATAATACTTACAAAAACCGAAAATGCAATCGACTTAAATGCGGTGTCCTTAATTTCCTGCTTGTCCTTTCCTGCTCCCAAATCGTGACCTAAAAGTATACCTATCGCTATACCTACAGACATAAAGGCTACCGAAAAAACATTAAAGAATGTTTGCGATATGTTATTTGCCGCAACAACATCAAGCCCACGCTGAGAGTAAAATCCGTTAACCGTAGCAATTCCCGATGCCCAAAGTGTCTCGTTAAGCATAAGGGGCATACCCTTTTTAAAGATATTGCCTATAAGCTTCAGCGATATATATGGGCTTTTCCACCCCTCTAATATAAACACGCATTTTTCGCGTTTGATAAATGTATACGCCACCAGAAAAGCAAGCTCGGCAAAGCGCGACACAACCGTGGCAATAGCCGCGCCGTTTACACCCATACGCGGCGCGCCAAGCTTACCGAAAATCAGGACATAGTTAAGCGACAGGTTTACCACAACCGCCACAACGCCCGCAATCATCGGCACGGCGCTCTGACCTGCCTCGCGCAGTGTGCTGCCGTAACACTGTGAAATAGTATAGGGTATCACACCGATAAGCATTATATAAAGATAACTTTTAGCAAAGGCAAGTGACTGGGCGGCAAGCGTGGCGTTATCTTCCTCATTTAAATAAAGCATTATTAAATCTTCGCTTTTAAAATAGAACAAGGATATACCAACCGCCGCAAGCAAAAGACAAAAAATTATTTTAAATCGAAAGGTCTGCTTTACGCCCTCGAAATCACGGTTGCCAAAAAACTGCGCGGTAAAAATACCCGCGCCCGAAATGGCGCCGAATATGCACAGGTTAAAAACAAACATAAGCTGATTTGAAACCGCAACGCCCGTTGACTCCGCCTGACCGACCGTGCCGACCATAACATTATCGAGCATATTAACAAAGTTTGTTATGCCCTGCTGTATCATAATTGGAATGGTCAGCAGAAACACCCTTTTATAAAAGGCTTTTGTGCCTATAAGCTTTTTAAACATAAATTACCTCGAATTTCAGAATAATACCAAGATGAGATTTTAACATAAAACGATATGTATTGCAACAAAAAAAGACAGAATATATTCTGCCTTTTTTTGTATAAAGAAAGAGTATTTAAAAATGACAGACGCTTACGCTCTGTGTTTTTCAGGATAATAAGATTTGCAAACCTTAGAATCGCCGCGCAAAACCTTGAATCTGCGGCGGCGCAAATGCGCTACAATCTTTTCTTCAAAAGCGATAAATCTATCCTCGTGAAAAACTGCCCATATAACAAACGCTACAAGAGCTATCTCAAATATTGTAAGTAAAGTACCACTGAAATTCATAATTTTTCCTCCACCGAACATTTGTTCGTTTTCTGTATTTTTATTATAATCGCGCTTTCGACATTTGTCAAGCACTTTTTACAAATTTATTTTAATTTTTTAACTGTCCCAAAATCCGTACAATTAATAATTAATTTTTTCATAATATTTTATTCATCAAATTTCTATTGTTTTTGCAGGTCAAAGGTGGTAAAATTTTCTTAGTACTCTTTTAAGGGGTGAAGGCGTTGTTTAAGTATTACAAAGATTTTAATTTTAAAAATATTACTAGTCCAAAATTCAGGCATTTATTTTTACTTTTGTTCTGGCCTGTGTATTTAACTCTTTTTGTTCTTACCGAAAAATATGTAACACCTGTATATAATGTATACTGTCCGCTTGATGATCTTATACCATTTTGCGAATTTTTTGTAATCCCATATGTTTTGTGGTATGCGTTGCTTGCGTTTGTATCAATTTATACGCTGTTTTTTGATATACCTTCTTTTAAAAAGTTTTATACATTTTTAAGTGTTACTTGTGTTATCACGTTCGCAATATATATAATCCTTCCAACCGAGCAAAATCTGCGCCCCGATACATTTGCGCGCGATAATATATTTGTTGATGTAATGAAAAATCTTTACTCGATTGACACAAACACAAATGTTTGCCCATCAATTCACGTTATATTTTCAATCGGTATGCTTTTTGCTCTCTGGAACTCTAAACATTTTAGCTCTGCCTTGTGGAGAACTGTATCGGTTATTGTCACAGTTTCAATCTGTCTGGCAACCGTATTTTTAAAGCAGCACTCGGTTATAGATATTTTTGCAGGCGTCGTATTGTGCGCTGCAGTTTTTCCGTTTGTGTTCTTGAATTTGCGAGGCAAAAACAAAAAATTTAAAAAAGAATAAATTTTTTGTTGACAAGTGGAACTTGAAGTGCTATAATAATCGGGCGCCCAAGATTAGCGAGTGTGCTGGAATAGGCAGACAGGCACGTTTGAGGGGCGTGTGTCCACGACGTATGGGTTCAAGTCCCATCACTCGCACCACGAAAAAAGTCACTTTTGTCTACTGACAAAAGTGACTTTTTTCAATGAAATTCGCCTTTGACGAGCGAAATATTACTTCGTAATATGAAATACGCTTGCGCGTATGAAATATTTGGCTCTCGCCAAATGTTAAAAGGGGAACACTTATGACTATGATAAAATTTATAAAGCTCAACGATAATGCCATTGTGCCAAGCTATGGCACACCGTTTGCGGCAGGTGCTGATTTGTATGCGTTGCTTGATGAGGATATAAAAATTGAGTCAGGCGAGACCGTGCTCATTCATACGGGTATTGCTATGCAGATACCCGACGGTTATGCAGGCTTTGTGTTTGCACGTAGCGGTATTGCAACCAAGCGAGGTCTTGCTCCCGCTAACAAGGTCGGTGTTATCGACAGTGACTACCGCGGTGAAATTATGGTTCCAATTCATAATCATTCTGACAAAACGCAGGAAATCGCAGTGGGTGAGCGCGTAGCGCAGATGGTTATAATGCCATATGCAAAAGCCAAATTTGTTGAAACCGATATATTAGACGATACTGTTCGCGCAACAAGCGGATTTGGTTCTACGGGAACAAAATGATAAAATAAAAAATGCAAACCAAAACCTGAATTACACTTAATTATGTAATTCGGGTTTGTTTTTTAGTAAGATTTAAAATAAGATAAAAACTACTCGCTATTGCTACTGAAATATGGTATAATACTTTTGGAATCAATAAGACTTATTTATGACATAAGGAGAATATTTATGAAATACGATTTTACCTTTTACAATCCTACCCGAATTCATTTTGGCAAAGAGTCAATGTCAAAGCTTGTTAGGGAGCTTGAAAACTTTGGCGACAATGTGCTTTTGCTTTACGGTAAAAATGCTATAAAGAGAATTGGTCTTTACGATACGGTTGTAAAAACCTTAAAACAATGTGGAAAAAATATTACCGAGCTTGGCGGTATCAAGCCAAACCCATCTTATGCTCAGGTGCTCGAAGGCGCCCGCCTTGTACGCGAAAACAATATTGATTTGATTTTGGCAGTTGGCGGCGGTAGTGTTATTGATTGCGCAAAGGCAATTTCGGTGTCAGCATACACCGAAGGCGATCCGTGGCAGAAATATTGGGTTGACTTTAAACCGCTGGACAGCAAGGCAGTACCTGTTGGTTCAATTCTTACCATGGTTGGCACCGGTTCGGAAATGAACGGCGGCTCGGTTATTACCAATGAAGAGGTTACAGTTAAAGAGGGCAGGGTATTTCCGCCTGAGGTTTATCCAAAGTTTTCTATCCTTAACCCCGAATTCACATATTCGGTACCGAAACTGCAAATGGTGAGCGGTATTTTTGACATTATGTCGCACCTTTGCGAGCAGTACTTTTCGGGTGACGATGATAACACCACCGATTACCTTATTGAAGCGGTGATGAAATCGCTTATTAACAGCTCACGCGTTGCAATAGAAAAACCCGAGGATTACGAAGCACGCAGTAATATTATGTGGTGCGCTACCGTTGCGCTCAATACAATTACTGGTCTTTCCAAAACACAGGACTGGGAGGTTCACGGCATTGAGCACCAGCTTGGCGCTTATACAGATTGCCCACACGGACTTGGTCTTTCGGTGATTTCTATGCCGTATTACCGCCATATTTACAAGTACGGTATCCATAAGTTTGTTCGCTTTGCGACAAATGTCTGGGGTGTGGAGACCGGTGGCAAGACCGATGATGAAATTGCTTTGCAGGGTATAGCGCAGCTTGAAGCATTTTCAAAGGAACTTGGTATTCCCACAACACTTCGTGAGCTTGGCTGTACCGAAGATATGCTTCGCAAAATCGCAGACTCGGTCGAAGAGGGCGGCGGTTATAAAAAACTTACCCACGAAGATATCTACAACATTTTAAAAGAGTGTTATTGATAGTGTAACAGATGTGGTACAAACACAAGGAACCGTCCCTTGTGTTTTGCTTGTGTTTCTGGAGGGAGTAGTGATGATTTTTGAATAAATTTTTTACAAAGAAAAATATTCTTCTATTTATTTTAAGTTCTATTTTTATAATTATCAGTTATGTGCTTAATTATAAAATTGAAGATTATATTTTGAGTGTTTTTGCCCCTATCTTTATGATATTAGGATATTTACCTTTTGCATTGATGGAAATGAATATACGAAATAGTATTGAAAATAAAACAATTAAAAGCGTTCTAACAGCACACGTAATTATAACATCGGTTATGATAATTATTTATTTTATTGCGATACTGATATATACAGTGACAATCAATTAACAGAAAATAATACATAAGATAGAGGACGGTTCTCTATTTTAGAAAACCGTCCTCTGTCTTGCTCTTTATGTGTTATTTTTTGTTATTTAATAACTTCAAAGGTTTTGTAATTAATGCACAGTGTATCTCTTTTACGAAGGTATCTATCAAGATTGCTGCCTACTCTGATAATCTTTATAATATTATCAAAGGTATCAATGGTAACTAAATTGTACAAGTCTTGTGACGGCATACCCTCCATACGTTCTGTATCACTATATGCATTACTTTGATAACAATTCAATGCGTCAATGGCGATGCACAACTGATTTGGAAACTTTTCATTATAGCCAATATAGTCTATATGTATGTGACCTGTAAGCCACACGACAAAATTTCCACCTTTTTTTATAAACGAGTCAACCTTTTCTTGATACACATCCATAGATTTTTCGCCTATACCATCAGGTTCATCTAATGTTGAAAAATTGCAAGGGATTTTTTTCATATAGATCGGATAATGCATCGCGATAACAACATGCATACTATGATTAAGCGCATCATTTAAAACATCATCCAGCCAATCCAATTGTTCTTGGCATTCAGCATCACGCAGAATACTGTTTATAACAATAAGCCGAATTGCATTGTCGGGATAATCTTTATAATAATAAGTCTTGTTTTGCTCATAAACGCAACCCCAATTTGAAATATAAGGTGCAAAGAACCTTTTATAACAAGCTTCCTGTGATGCGCACATCTCCCAATTCCAGCCAACATCATCTGTCAAAACATCGTGGTTGCCGATACAAGAAAGAATTGTTTTTGTTCTTCCGTTCTGATCCCAAAAATCGAAACTTGATTTCCACCGGTCTGCCAACAAATCCCCCGTACAAATGCAATCATCAATATTATCCCCATATTTTTCCATAAAATCGCACACCCGTTCCATAGCGGTGGCATCCTTGTGAATATCGCTGAAGTGCAATAGTGTCAGAAGCGGCAATTGATTTTTATAACCCCAAACCTCTCCGTTGTTTGAGGGTCTTTTTGATTGAAGAAGTAAATTCTTAATATGTAGGTCCATTGTTTTTTCTCCTGTCTGTGTGCTCTGCTTTTTGTTTAATCTACTTTATATAAAATGAATTCAGGTGATAATAAACACGAATGTCGCTTACTGAATCGCTTATCGGTTGTGTTGCTGATAGATAATCAAATTCTATTTTTAATCATTATCGCCTCGAGTGGATTTTAGCACCATAAACTGTTAAAGTCAAGTTAAAAGTAGTGTAGATCTGGTAAAGTTTGTTTACGGAAATCATTATTGTATACCAGCCGTAAAAAAAGACAAAAAAGTGCACACAAAAGACAGGGTAAAAGGCAGGGGACGGTTCTATGATTGAAAAACAATAATGTTATAAAAATTGTATTACCAAAATATTTCCCTAAGGAA
This sequence comes from Clostridia bacterium, assembly GCA_017466905.1. Classification (GTDB taxonomy): domain Bacteria; phylum Bacillota; class Clostridia; order Oscillospirales; family Acutalibacteraceae; genus UBA737. The sequence continues at coordinate 21,319 of JAFTTE010000078.1, forward strand.
TGATATATTAACTTGTGTAGTAATGAAAGCCGTAAAGCAATCGCGCTTTACGGCTTAAAAATTATTCGGCTACTTGATGATGGGCGTGTTCGTTGCGGAACAGCAAAGATATACACCAAACACCTGCAAGGGCGATAACTGTGTAGATTATACGGCTGAGCAACACCCCTGTACCGCCGAATATCCAGGCAACAAGGTCAAAACTGAAAAGACCTACAAGGCCCCAGTTAAGACAGCCGATAATTGCGAGAACGAGACAGATTTTATCAAACATTTAATTCACCTCTTTGAAGTTTTATATTATTAGTTTGAGTGTGTTTTAATTAAAATATACTCTTTTTTTGAAAAAGCGCCGACAGATATAAACTGCCGGCGCCTTTGGTTAGCTGTTTTTATCTACAGCTTATTTCATGCTGTTTTCGTAAGATTCGATCATCTTCTTAACCATCTGACCGCCGATAGAACCAGCCTGCTTGCTTGTTAAATCGCCGTTGTAACCCTGCTTAAGATTAACGCCTACTTCCCTTGATGTTCCCGAGTGTTATTAAAGAATCGCGTAAAATAGCGGTTTTTCGACATTTTCCAAAATTTAGGGGGGTTGATGCCTCCAACAAAATCTATCAAATACGTAG
>JAFTTE010000079.1 GCA_017466905.1 Clostridia bacterium
CGATTTGTATAATGCGGGTATCGGTAACGGCGAGCACGGGTTTATAATTGACGTTGACTTTAATTCTATGCCGGAAGAAAGATTTACCGTAGAACTGCACTATGTTGATGGTTCAGGATATCATCCTGTGTTTTATACGGGGTATTATGATAATAGGAAGCAGATAAGTTTGTTGGGAATGGTGGATTATCAAGGATATGATCGTTCTACATGGATGTGGAATGACGAAGTTATTAATTATTGCGAAAATATAGGGTGTTCGTCTTTGATGAGAAATAATATAGCAGATGACGAGTATTATACAAGAATGATACGCGATTCATCATATTGCGCCATTGCAACGCACGGACCTTCGCCAGACGAAGAAACAGGCGAAATTTATTATGATGCAATACAGTGGAGTATGAGGGGTGTATACAACGGACATACTGAATGTGAAAATAAATATTGTCCCACATGCTTTGGTTGGTACACGACAGATGATTTAAAAGAATTATCCGATGGTTATTTTTCAACTACAAGATGTGTTGCATTAGGTGCTTGTTATGCCGGATATAATAGAGAAAACAATCCAGATAATTTTGTTAACGTTCTTCAAAGCAAAGGAGTTTGGACTGTGGTTGGATTTGAGTTAGCTACACAGACCGCTGCAGATGAAGATACTAAAATAGTGGATCCGGATAAAGGGGCTCAAAAATGGCTAAAAGAATTTACAGAATTTTTAGGTGAAGGCAAAACAGTACAAAATGCAACAATTTTGGCAACAGCTGCAACTACAGAAAATGGTTTTGCGTATGGAACAGATAAATATTATATTGCGGGGGACAATAATCAAATAGTAAAACATTAAAACAATTTTTTATGAGGTGTGAGATCAAATATGAAAAAAACAATATCAATTATTTTTGTGATAAGCATGATTTTAACTTTCGTAGGTTGCAAGGAAGTAAAGATAGAAAATGAAAATAGTTCTGTTGCAGAACAAACAGTAATTGTAGAAACCTATAAAGCTGAAGCAAATGAACAAACAGCAACGACACAAAAATTATCCGAATCAGAAAATCTATCTGCAGAAGACAAAGCGGTAAAGGCAGAAATAGCAAAATACAATGACGATACTGCAAATTTTAGATATAATAGACAAGAAAAAATAGGAAATAAAACCTATAACCTTACGTTTGAAAAGGTTGGTTTTGCCGCAACGGGCGGAGATGAAACCGAAAGAATAACATATAAAAATTCCGAAGATGATTATTTTATTTACAATCTCAAAACCGGAAATCTTGAAACAGCAACGTTTGGTTCTGCGATAACAGAAAAAGTCGAGACAAGTATTGATATAAATGTTGCAGAAAAGGTTGCTTACAATACAGCGCTTAATAAATGCGATATGAGCAATTATGTTTTATATGAGAAAACCGAACTTTCTTATGGGTATTCATTTAAGTATAACAGATATATTGGAAACTATAGAACTGCCGAAGGTATAAATATAACTGTCGCATTTAATGGTGATATTGTTAGCATTGGGATATGGACAGATATTTTTGACGGAATAGAATTAAATATTAGTGAAGATTGGATAAACGAAAAATTAGACGAAGCAATTTCTTATCATAACGAAGGCTCAGTAGAGGTTATAGATAAATGGATAACAGAAAAAGATGGCAAACCCTGTCTAATGGTTGTTTTGTCCAATAATATTGTGCATCCGTTTACTTTCGAATAAAACGGCACACAAGACAGGGCAAGACGGACTACAAGACAGGGGACGGTTATCTGTTTTACCGATTGACATATTTTAAAGCATATTAAAAACACGCGGTGTAAAAACCGCGTGTTTTTAATAGCGAATATGTAAATTTTTTTATTAGGTTCAAAAATAAATTGAACTTAAATGTAATATATGTTATTATAAATATGTATGACGATATGAAAGTGATGAAAATATGAAGGTTTTGGCAGTGGGAGATGTTTGCGCACCCGATGGCAGCGCGTACGCGCTTAAAATTATACCGCTTATCAAGCGCGAAGAAAGCATTGATTTGGTAATTGTAAACGGCGAAAATTCAGCAGCGGGCAACGGAATAACACCCGACAGCGCCGACATAATTTTTGCCTCGGGAGCTGACGTTATAACAGGCGGCAATCATACTCTGCGACGAAAAGAGTTTTATGACACGCTGGACAGCAACCCCTTTGTTTTGCGACCGCACAATTTAAAGGATACAGACATAGGCAGTGGCTATTGCCTTTTGGATATGGGCAAATTTTTGGTAGCGGTAATAAACCTTTCGGGGCAGATATATCTTGAAAGGGTAAATGCTGACAATCCCTTTAAATGTGTTGATTTGCTTGTTAAAAAAGCGTATGCTGACGGTGCAAAATATATTTTTGTGGATTTTCACGCCGAGGCGACCAGTGAAAAGCGCGCAATGGGATTTTATCTTGACGGACGGGTTTCTGCTGTTTTTGGCACGCATACTCATGTTCAGACCGCAGATGCGCAGATTTTGCCACGTGGCACGGGATATATCACCGACCTTGGTATGACGGGTGTTATAAATTCGGTGCTGGGTGTTAAAAATGATATTATAATTAACCGCTTAAAAGATAATGATATGTCGCGCTTCATTCAGGCAAGCGGTGACTGTATGCTGAACGGTTGTATATTTGATATTGATGAAAAGACAGGACTTACCAAAGCAGTAAAAAGAATATATAGATAACAAAATCCTATGGTTTTTTATAACATGTAACTCATAACTAAAAAAGGGGGGTGGCGGTGTTTTGAAAAAAATAGTTAGCATTTTTATTGCAGTTTGTATGCTTTTAAGCTTTGCAGGCTGCAGAAATATAGGCGATTTAAGCAGCAACTCTGAATTTACAGAGCTTTCGCCGTCACAGTCTAACGCTAAAAAGACGGTGAGTCTGCTGTATTCTTACAGTGACAGTTTTAATCCTTATACGGCAACCACTTCGGCAAACCGCGAAATTTCTTCGCTTTTGTATGACAGCCTTATAAAAACAGATAATAATTTCGAGCCGATTTATGTTCTTGCGCAGACTGCCGAAACGGTAGATAAAACCTGTACCGTAAAGCTGCGCGATGCTACATTTACCGATGGCAGTACCGTGACCGCCGATGATGTGGTTTATGCGTATAACACGGCAAAAGCAAGTGCCAGATACACACACAATTTTTATGAGGTAGTATCGGTATCGGCTGCAGATTCAAAAACGGTTGTGTTTAAGCTGTCGCAAAACGACCCGTATTTTACAAACCTACTTGACTTTCCTATAATAAAATCAGGCACTTCGGGAGCTATGGATGCCGACGGTAAAGAAATTTCGCCCATAGGCTGTGGAAGATATTATATTGCAGAAGACGGGCTTAGCTTTAAGCTGAATGAAAATTATTACGGCAAAAAAGGTAGCATAGAAGTTATAAATCTTATAAATTCGCCCGATGCAGCTTCAACCACGCATTATGTAGAGGTAGGAGCGACAGCGGTTTACTATACCGAGGGCGATAATATAGTGCGTATGAGCGGCAAAAAAATAGAAGTAAATTTAAACCGACTGATATATATTGGCGTAAACGACAGCTATGGCTCTCTGCAAAGTAAAGAAATGCGCTACGCAATATCCTCGGCGCTGGACCGTGAGGCAATCTGCAACACAGCTTATTACAATAATGCGGTATCAGCGACAGGTTTTTTTAATCCGTATTTTAAGGCCACGCAGGCGCTTCAGACCATTGAAAGCCAACCTAATTATAAAATAACGGTTGAAAATTTGTCAAAAATAGGATATAATAATATGAATTCAAATGGCTACTATGCAAATTCGTCGGGTAACAACCCCGTATTTACTCTGCTTGTGAATTCAGAAAACAGCTCGCGCGTTGCGGCGGCAAAGGCAATTGCCGCGCAGTGTAAAGCCGCGGGCATACAGATAAATGTTATCGAATGCAGCTACGAGCAATATGTGGAGCGCCTTACAAACGGCAATTTTCAGCTCTATCTTGGCGAGATACAGGTCCTTGATAATATGGACTTTACAAATCTTGTGGTGTCGGGCGGCAGCGCGGCATATGGGGTAGGTCTTCACAAGAAAGACGCCGATACCTCAACTGATGCAGATGCAGCCGAAAATAAAGACCCGCAAAAAAGCAGTTGTGAGCAAATACTTGCCGCATATCATAGTGGCGCTTGCGGAATAAGTGATGTTGCAGCTACTTTGCTTACCGAAATGCCGCAGATACCAGTTTGCTACTTAAACGGCGTTCTGTTTTATGACTCTGCGATAATTGGCGGGGTAGAGGTCAGCAGCAGCGACGTTTATCTGAGTTTTGAAAACTATGAATTTTAGGAGGATTTATTATGATATCTTATGAAACCAGAACAGGCTCAATTTGCTTTACCGAAAACTTTTTGAGCAAGCTTATCGGTCACGCAGTGACCTCCTGCTTTGGCGTTGTAGGTATGATGCCTTCGTCAAACCGTCAGCGTTTGTTTGGTCTTGTGTCAAAAGAGCAGTCGCTTGATACAGGCATTAAGGTAACAGGCAATGCCAACGAAGTTAATGTAGAAATTCATATAATGGTGACCTACGGTATGAATATCACCGCTATTGCGGCAAGCATTACCGAAAAGGTTAAATATGTAGTAGAAGAATCTACCGGTATTACCGTAAATAAGGTAACCGTAAAGGTAGACGGAATTAAAGAATAATTTCCGGGTCTTTAAAAGGAGTGTTTATTTTTGTTTAACGGTAATATTTTACGCGATGCTATTATTTCTGCTGCAAATAATCTTTCTAACAGCAGAAAACAGGTAGATGACCTTAACGTATTCCCTGTGCCTGACGGCGATACGGGTACTAATATGTCAATGACCTTAGCAAACGCTGTACGCGAGCTTGAAAAGGTAAGCGGTGAGACAGCAGGCAAGGTGGCGCAAATCAATGCCTCTGCACTGCTTCGCGGTGCGCGCGGTAACTCGGGCGTTATAACCTCGCTGTTGTTCCGTGGCTTTTCTAAAGGTATAGGAAGTGACGAAACCGTAACCGCTCAAAATCTTGCTGCTGCGTTCAAATTGGGCGTAGAGGCAGCATACAAGGCTGTTATGAAGCCGACAGAGGGTACCATTCTTACAGTTGCGCGCATCGCTTCTGAAAAAGCAACCGCAGCAATGGAAGCCGGCAAGGATGCTTTGGGTGTTTTTGCTGACGCAATTGAAGGCGCAAAAGAGGCGCTTGCCGAAACGCCCGAGCTTTTACCAATGCTTAAAAAAGCGGGTGTTGTAGACGCAGGCGGTCAGGGCTTTGTAATTATTCTTGAAGGTATGATGTCGGTATTCCGCGACGGTGTTATTATTGCTTCAAATACCAGCGGCGCTGTAGAAGAGCCTGAGGAAGAAAACGAAAGCCGCAATGCAGCAGGCGAGTTTGAAACCGAAATCACCTTTACTTATTGCACAGAGTTTATTGTAAAGCGCGACCCCGAATGTGAAAAAGAACCGAGCGAGCTTCGCGCGTACTTGGAAACTATAGGCGATTGTGTTGTTGTGGTTGATGATGACGAGATTATTAAGGTTCACGTTCATACCGATCACCCAGGCAACGCTTTTGAAAAGGGACTTACCTTTGGCTCGCTTACAAGTATGAAGGTTGAAAATATGCGCGACCAGCACGAGCGCGCCAAACACGATGCGGCTAACGCTAAAAAGGCTCCCGCAAAGACTACCGATAATGAAAAAATTGAATCGGTAGAGATTACAAAACCCGTAGGCTTCGTATCGGTTTGCGCAGGCGACGGTATTGCGGCACTGTTTCAGGATCTTGGCGTAGATACTATTGTTTCGGGCGGTCAGACAATGAACCCCAGCACCGATAATATCTTACGCGCTATTGAAAGCACACCTGCCGAAACGGTTTATGTGCTTCCAAACAATAAAAATATCATTATGGCGGCCGAGCAGGCTATTCCGATAAGCACACGCAAGGTAATCGTTCTTCACACAAGAACTATTCCGCAGGGTATTTCTGCAATGCTTACCTATGACGAAAGCGCAGATACCGAGGCAAACGCAATCGAAATGCAAAAGGCTGCAGAGCGTATCGCGACAGGTCAGGTAACCTTTGCGGCGCGTGATTCTGACTTTGACGGTCACAAGATTAAGCAGGGCGAAATAATGGCTATGACGGGCGGCAAAATCTCGTTTGTTGATACCGATGTTGAAAAGGCTACTATGAAGCTTGTTAAGTCTATGATTAAGCGTGACAGCCAGTTTGTAACTGTGATTTACGGCGAGGGTGTTACTGATTCTCAGGCGGCAGCATTGGAAGAGCAGCTTAACGAAAAGTTTGGCTCTAAGGTTGAAATCACCTTTGTAAACGGCGGTCAACCCGTATATTATTACATTATTTCTGTAGAGTGATAAAATTAATGTCTAATTTTTATACCGACATAAGATTTTTAAAGGGCGTCGGTGAAAAACGCGCCCAGCATTTGTATTCACTGGGCATCGATACTATCGGTGCCCTTTTGCGTTATTATCCGCGCGGATATGAAGATTTCAGTAATATCAAGCAGATTTTTGACTGCTCCGCTGACGAAAAGGTTTGTGTTAAAGCGCGCATTGTAACACCCATTACCGAGCACGTTATCCGTAAAAATATGACGCTTTATAAGTTTACGGCCATCGATGGTACCGCGCAGATGCAGGTGACAATTTTTAATAACAAGTACCTCGCAAACCGTCTTCACGAAGGTAGCGAGTATCTGTTTTTAGGAAAAATGCAGGCAGGTACTTTTCTGCCCGCTATGTCCTCGCCAGAAATTCGTGAGGTCGGTAGCACGGGTATAGCGCCAATTTATCCCGCATCAAAAAATATGACTTCGGCGGCAATCGGGAAACTCGTTAAAACGGCGCTCGGGGGTTGCGAGATAGAGGATGTTTTGCCCGAAAGTATAAAAAACAAATATAAACTGTGCGATCTGCGCACCGCTATAGAAAATATTCATTTTCCAAAAAGCGAAGAGGCTCTTGCCCGCGCGAAACAGCACCTTGTTTTTGAAGAACTTTTTGTACTTCGCACAGGACTTATGCTGCTTAAAAACAAGCGCCGAATAAAATCGCCGTTTGTCTTTGTAAATGATTACACGGGAGACTACATAAAATCTTTGCCCTTTGAGATGACCGGTGCCCAAAAACGCGTTATAAGCGAGTGTGTATCCGATATGGCTTCGGGCAGGGTAATGAACAGACTTGTGCAAGGTGATGTTGGCTGCGGAAAAACCGCGGTTGCGGCGGCTCTTATGTACCATACCGCAAAATCAGGTTTTCAGGCGGCGATTATGGCGCCTACCGAAATTTTAGCCGAACAGCATTATAAAAGCTTATGTGAAAGCCTTAAAAACACCGATATAAAGTGTGTGCTTATAACAGGTTCGTTAAAAAAGAGTGAAAAACAAAGGGCAAAAGAAATGCTTTTGTCAGGTGAAGCGCAAATAGCCGTTGGCACGCACGCGCTGATAAGCGGTGATGTGACTTTCAAAAATTTAGCGCTTGTTATCACCGACGAACAGCACCGATTTGGCGTTTCACAGCGCGCAGAATTATCATCAAAAGGTATGCGACCTCACACCCTTGTTATGTCGGCAACGCCTATTCCGCGCACCTTGGGTCTTATAATATACGGCGACCTTGATATAAGCATAATTGACGAGTATCCGCGTGGCAGACAACAAATAGAAAATTACTGCGTTGAGTCAGGTCTTCGTCAACGGGTTTTCGGCTATATAAAAAAGCATTTGGACGAGGGCAGACAGGGATATATCGTATGCCCTATGGTAGAAGAAAACGAGGAGCTGGATATAAAAAGCGCCGAGGAATATTTTGCCAAAATAAAGGACAATGAATTTAAAAATTATAGCGTAGGTCTGCTTCACGGTAAAATGAAACCCAAAGAAAAAGAGACGGTTATGCGCGCCTTTAAAGACGGCGAAATCGGGCTGCTTGTCTGCACCACCGTAATAGAGGTTGGTATAGATGTACCAAATGCCGCTATAATGGTTATAGAAAACGCCGAGAGATTCGGTCTGTCACAGCTTCACCAATTGCGCGGCAGAATAGGCAGGGGACAGTATAAATCTACCTGTATTTTTATATCCGATTATAAATCGGGCACTACAGCCGACCGTTTAAATGTTATAAAGCAAAATAATGACGGCTTTAAAATTGCCGACGAGGATTTGCGCCTACGCGGACCGGGAGACTTTTTAGGCTCGCGACAGCACGGACTGCCGCAACTTAAAATTGCCGACATTTATGCCGATAACGATGTTTTGCGACTGACGGGTATGGCGGCGGCAGCTTTGCTTGAAAACGACCCGAAGCTAACAAATGACGAAAGCAAAAATCTCCGACAGGAGATAATCAAAATGTATAAAAAACTAAACGAAAATTAGAAAGGCAAAACAATGTTAAAAAGATTTTTAAGCTATTACAAACCTCACAAAAAAATCTTCGTACTTGATATGCTGGCATCACTGGCTATGGCTGTTATAGGTATTTTTTACCCGATGATTACGCGTAAAATGTTAAAAGAGTTTATACCCGAAGGGTTATACAAAGAAATTTTAATATACGGCAGCGCGTTGTTATTGGTTTACCTGATTCGTATGGGTTTGTCATATTTTGTACAGTACAAGGGTCATATGATGGGTGTTAAAATGCAGGAGCAAATGCGCAGTGAGCTTTTTGCTCATATAGAAAAACTGCCATTTTCTTTCTTCGATAATAACGAAACGGGTAAAATTATGACTCGTATGACAAGCGATTTGTTTGATATAGTAGAGCTTGCTCATCACGGTCCTGAAAACATTATAATAACAAGTGTGTCTATCATTATTTCATTCGTATACTTAATGTCAATCAATGTGCCGCTTTCGCTTATTTTGTTTATATGCGTGCCACTACTTATGATTGTGTCATCGTTTTTGCGCAAAAAAATGCGTGATGCATTTAAAAAGCGTCGTGAATCAAACGCTGTAATAAACGCCGCGCTTGAAAGTAGTATTTCGGGTATACGCGTTACCAAGGCTTTTACAAATCACGACAAAGAGATAGAAAAATTTTCAAAAGGCAATGTTCAGTTTGTGGAAAACAGCCGTATGGCATACAAGGCTATGGGTCAGTTCCATTCCAGCACAACCTTTATTACTGATTTTTTCAATGTTGTATTGCTTGTTGCAGGTGGCTTTTTCATCTTTAATGGAAAAGTTCATGACACTGCCGATTATGTAACGTTTATTACATCTATTAATCTTTTTATTAACCCCGTAAACACGCTTATTCGTTTTATGGAATCCTTCCAGAACGGTGTCACAGGCTTTGAGCGCTTTATTGAAATTCTTGACACACCTATTGAAGCCGATAATCCAAACGCTGTTGATATGCCAAAGGCGGAGGGTAATATAGAGCTTAAAAATGTTACCTACAGTTACGGCGACGGCGACAATGTGCTTAAAAATGTGAGTCTTAAAATTGAAAAGGGCAAAACCTACGCGCTCGTGGGTCCCTCGGGCGGCGGAAAAACTACTATTTGCCATCTTATACCGCATTTTTACGATATCCGCGAGGGTCAGCTTTTGATTGACGGTGTTGATATTAACAATATAACCCGCGACTCGCTTCGCAAAAATATCGGCATTGTGCAGCAGGACGTTTATCTTTTTAACTCAAGCATTAAAGATAACATACTCTACGGCAGACTTGATGCTACGGATGACGAGGTAGTGCAAGCGGCAAAGCGCGCCAATATTCACGAATATGTTATGTCTTTGCCGAACGGCTATGACACTGTAATAGGTGAGCGCGGTGTCAAGCTTTCGGGCGGACAAAAACAGAGACTTAGCATTGCGCGTGTATTCCTTAAAAACCCGCCGATACTTATTCTTGACGAGGCTACAAGCGCGCTTGACAACGCTACAGAAATTATGATACAGCAAGCCCTTGACGAGCTTTGCAAGGGCAGAACAACATTGGTTGTGGCGCACCGCCTTTCTACAATTAAAAATGCTGATCAGATTGCCGTTGTATCGGGCGGTGAGATTTGCGAGGAGGGCTCACACGATGAGCTTATAGCGCAAAACGGTATATATGCTATGCTGCACAAGCAGCAATTCAGAGAAGAGTAAAAGGTACCGTGTTACCAAGCGCAGACCAAAAAAAGTAAAACAAAAACAAGAAAAGACTTTCTGCGTATTATTGAAACGACCCTTAACGTAAACGTTTTTTGACCGTTTTTGTAATGTTTTGTAATGTTTTGTCGAATGACTTGACGGCGACTTTTGTTTGTGCTATCATAGCCATGCGACATAACAATTGAACATAGCAGGATCACAAGAGAATGTATATGTTTTGATGAAAACACATTTCTCAAATCAACTTTCTCTTGTGATTTGGCAATGTTATGTCGCGATAACTAAGAGTTATGTGTTTTCAGCGCGTAGCTTAAGGTTACGCGCTTTTTTTATTTTATAAGTTTCGGAGGCAAAAGCATGGCAGACTATGAAAAGATGTATAAAACATTAATTGACGGTGTCGAAAAGGCTATTGAAGAGCTTAAAAAAGCTGAGCTTGCCTGTGAAGAAATTTATATACAAACATCTGATGATGAATGATATGCTATAGTAAGCAGAAGAGTCAGATCTGCTTTTACTATATAGGCTGCATTTTTGATTGTACATACAATCGACTTTCTTAAATAAATTTTGTACGCAGCCGCACTTAAAACCACCGCTTTTGTGATATAAGGCGGTGGTTTTATCTGCAAAATGACTAAAGCAAACAAAAAACTGCATACTATAATAAGCAGAAAAACATAGGAATTAATAGTCGTAAAAAGGGGATTTTTTAAAAAACCTCCCTTTTTTTATACCAAAAAAGCCCGTTTAATGTCACACACGATAAAAAATATTAAATAATAGCATTTTTCTATTAAAGACAAATTTTATTCAATGTATTAAAATATATTGTGTAAAATATACAATTTAAATTAAAAGGGGATATGGTTATGGCACAAATGCCCACAGAGTTTGTGAAGTTCCATTTTGATAATTGGTTTGTGGATGACCCTATGCATATTGCTCCTTTTACTGTATATCAGGTTGGCGAGATAGATACCTACCCTGGTTTTGAGCTTGCCAACCATCAGAACAATCAGCACGAGCTGACTTATATTGTTAAGGGTACGGCGCAGATTACCTGCGGAGATACTGTTTATGACTGCAAGGCGGGCGACATCATTTACAATGCTAAGGGTGATACCCACGCTATAAAAAATGCCGAAAGTCAGTCACTGCGGTATTATTTTCTGTCCTTTGGCATAGATGATACCTCTTCACGCGCCGAAAAAATACTTTCTGACTTTTTTGATACTATAGGTTCGGGTAAAACCATCGCCGACAAGGCTATACCCAATGCGTTTCAGGACATCTTTATCAATCTTTATGATGAGGACGAGCTTTCAAAAGCTCTTATAGTAGACAGCATCCGAAAAATTCTTATTTTCACACATCGTTCTTTTGAGGGCAAGGCGAACCGCGTTTATATTCCTGACGTTCGTTTTGGTAAAAAGCGTATCATTTCACAGATTTGTTCGTTTATTGATTCCAATGTCGAGGATATATCCACTCTAAAAAAGCTTCCCGAAAAATTTGGCTACAGCTATTCATATTTGTCATCATTTTTTTCAAAATCAATGGGAATCAGCCTTAAAAACTATTTCCTTTTAAGCCGTCACAGGTATGAGTGTGACCTGCTTAAAAGCGGGCTTTCGGTAACCGAGGTTGCAGAAAGAATGGGCTACAGCAGTATACACGCATTCAGTAATGCGTTTTCAGCACGCGAGGGTATAAGCCCCAGCGTTTATGCCGATAAGCGAAAGAAGAAGTAATTTAAAATCAAGCCTTTCACAGAAGAGGCTTGATTTTTTGTTTGTTTTTTGAGATAATAAGAAATGCTAAACAAAAACGAGGTTAATGCCAAATAAAAACCGTAGATTTTGTGGTAAAATTCGAATATTGAGGTGGGCGTAATGGCAGATTTTGTAAAGTTTCATTTTGATAATGGCTTTTACGAAAAACCTAAGGATTTTTTGCCGTTCAGCATAATTCAGGTCGGTGATATTGACGCCTATTCTGGATTCAAGTGCAACAGACATATTCAGATTGCAAATGAAATTACATATATTGTTCGGGGAAATGCTAACATCCTTTGCGGTGATAAGACCTATTTTTGCAAAACGGGCGACATAATTTTTAATCCCAAAGGTATGGCACACGCGATTGACAGTGCCGACGGTCATTCGCTCAGATACTACTATTTAACCTTTGATATAATTGATAACTCGCAGAAAAGCGAGCAAATGCTGTCTGATTTTTTCAAAAGCGCAAGCGGTGGCTGCGCCGCAGCTGACCGCAGCATACCCCACACCTTTTACGACATCTTTTTAAATCTGTACGGAAAGGATGAATTTTCGGAAAACATAGTTTCCGACAGCATCCGCAAGCTGCTTATATACACCCTGCGCTCGCTAAAGGGTCAGGCAAACAATGTCTATGTTCCCGATCTGCGATTTGGTAAAAAGCGCACGGTGGCGCAGATTTGCTCTTTTATAGATTCAAGCGTGGAGGACATAAACGTGCTTAAAAAGCTGCCCGAAAAATTCGGCTACAGCTATTCACATATATCGTCCTTCTTTTCAAAATCAATGGGGCTTAGCCTTAAGGAATATTTCCTGATGAGCCGCCACGCGCGCGAGCGCGAGCTGTTGCGCAGCGGAATGACTGTAACTGCTGTCGCCGAGCGAATGGGCTACAGCAGTATACACGTGTTTAGTAAAGCCTTTTCTTCGCGTGAGGGCATAAGTCCCAGCGCTTATGCCGAAAATTCCCGTAAATCAGAGTCGTAGACTCTAAATATAAAGTGAGGTAAAATTCATGAAAGTTGCAGTTATTGGTTGCGGTACTATCGCTAATAATCAGCATATACCCGCATATCTGAAAAACGAGAAGGCAGAAATCAAGTATTTTTGCGATATTATTCCCGAACGCGCCGAAAAGGCAGTGGCAGACTACGGTTGCGGTATTGCCGTTACAGACTACCGCGAAGTTTTGGCTGACCCCGAGGTAGAGGCAATCTCGGTCTGCACACCAAACAACGTTCATCCTCAGATTTCTATCGACGCTTTGCGCGCAGGTAAAAACGTTCTTTGTGAAAAACCTGCGGCTCGTACCTATGCGGAGGCGCTCGAGATGCAGAAGGTTCAGCACGAAACGGGTAAGGTGCTCAACATCGGTGTTTGCAACCGTTTCCATAACGGTGTAAATACGCTTAAAAAGCTTATAGACGAAGGCGCATTCGGTGATATTTTCCACGTTTATGTAAGCTTCCGCGCATTCCGTTCAATACCCGGTCTTGGCGGCGACTTTACCACCAAGGCTGTAGCAGGTGGCGGCGCGCTTATTGACTGGGGCGTACATTTTCTTGATATAGTTATGTACTGCTGCGGCGACCCCAAGCCTCTTACCGTTACGGGTGAAGCATTCTGCAAGCTTGGTAAAAACATTCCCGAATACGTTTACCCAGGAAAAATGTGGGCAGGTCCACCAAAGCTTGACGGTATTTATGACGTTGACGACTCGGTTACAGCGCTTATCCGTACCGAAGGTCCCACCATCACCGTTAACGGCGCTTGGGCACAAAACGTAAAGAAAGACGAAATGTTCATAGACTTTATGGGTGACAAGGGCGGTTGCCGTATTGATTATTACACCAAGGACTTCACCCTTTACACAACAAAGGATGGCGAGCTTTATGAATACAAGCCTGAATTTGAGGCAAATGTTCAGATTGCTTCCGAGATTGACGCATTCCTTGATTGCATCCGCTCGGGTGAAAAATTGTCAAATCATATTGACACCAATATTATCACCGCAAAGATGATGCAGGCAATCTATGATTCTGCCGAAACACACCGTGAAATCGCATTAGATTAAAATCGCCCACAGCACCATTTTTTGTTCGGGGGCGGTATCGATATACAGCACCACTCACTGCAAAATAGCACTGTGAACGATTTTTTCTTACTTTATTTAAATGAACGAGAGGTATTTTAAATATGATTAAAGTTGGTTTTATTGATTATTATCTTGATGAATGGCACGCAAACACCGCGCCCAAGCATTTAGAAGAACAGTCGAACGGCGAGGTTAAGGCTTGCTTTGCTTACGGTGAAATTGCAAACCCCGTAAACGGCACAACCAGTGAACAGTGGTGCGAAAAAATGGGCGTAGAGCACTGCGCTACCATTGCCGAGGTTATTGAAAAATCTGACGTGCTTATGGTTTTTGCTCCCGATAACTGTGAGCGCAAGGAAGACCTTGCCCGCGAGGCGCTGGCAAGCGGCAAGCCCTGCTTTGTTGATAAACCTTTCGGCACAGATTTGGCATCGGCAAAGCGTATGTTTGACATAGCCGAAAAAAGCGGCACACCCTGCTATACCTGCTCGGCACTTCGCTATGCGCAGGAGTACACCACGGTTGATCGCGCGGCTATTAAATCACTTGTGGCTATGACACCGCAAAACTCTTATGACAACTATATTCTTCACGCATTAGAGCCTGCTATGATGCTGATGGAGGAACCCGCACGTCGCGTTATGAGCGTATACAAGGATGACTCGTTCTACTCGGTAACGGTAGAACTTTTAAGCGGCAGATACATAGTTATAAACAGTCTTAACTATGACAGCCCCTATATGATGAACATATCAATCCCCACCCGCAATCAGCTTATAGATTGCAGCTATGATTTCTGGATATATCATTACAAAGCAATGGTAGAGTTCTTTAAAACAGGCAAAGAGCCTGTATCTCACAAAGAAAGCCTCACAATTGCCGCAGCACGCGAGGCAGGTAAAAAGGGTATGGCAAATCCCGGCGAATGGATTGCTGTTGATAATAATTATTAATTACAAAAATCTTGTCAAAGCACAAAGCTTTGACAAGATTTTTCTTTAGTTGTATAATTGTCTGGTTGTATAAAAATAATTTAAAATATTGTCCCCTATTGTGCGGTTTGATTTGTTGTATATATGGAGGGCAAAAAAAGAGGGATATTTATGCTGGCTTTATATTTGGCATATCTTGATGAGGATAGCGATAAAGGCTTATTTGAGGAAATTTTTAACTCGCACAAAAAGCAAATGGTAACCTTGGCGAAGTCCATACTATGTAATGAAAGTGATGCGGAGGATGCTGTCAGTGAGGTGTTTTTATGCATAGCCCAGAAAAACTGGGATGCTGTACGCAGCATAAAGGACAAAACGGATTTGCGTAACTATTTGCTGAAAGCGACAAAAAACACAGCGATTAATATGATAAATTCGAAAAACAAAAGCAACATATCGCTTGATACCATATCTGAGCATAATGTGGACGATATGGTCGAGCTATCTGACGATACGTTTATTGAGCTTATATGCGACAAAGCCGAATATAATATGGTTATTGATGCTATAGATTCATTAAATGAAAAGTACCGCAATGTTCTTTATTATCATTTTATAATGGAGCTTACGGTACCCCAAACGGCAAAAGCGATTGGATTACCTCTGGCAACAGTCAAAAAGCAGTTAGTACGAGGCAAGAAATTGCTTTTGGATATACTTGAAACAACAGGAGATGAGAATAATGGCAATTA
>JAFTTE010000080.1 GCA_017466905.1 Clostridia bacterium
AATCACATATTGTAAGCGATAAGGACAAAATGGTTACCGCCTATCACGAGGCGGGTCACGCTGTTGTTTCATATTTCCTGCCGACACAGGACCCCGTTCATCAAATCTCTATTATTCAGCGTGGTATGGCTGCAGGCTATACAATGTATTTGCCGACTGTTGAAAAGGGACATACCTCGAAAAATCAAATGCTTGAACAGATTTGTTCACTTTTGGGCGGTCGTGCTGCCGAACAATTAACCCAAGATGATGTTTGTACAGGCGCTTCAAATGATATTCAGCGCGCAACCGACCTTGCTCGCAAAATGGTTACACGTTTTGGTATGAGTGATAAACTGGGACTTGTTGTATACGGCGACGATAATAATGAGGTATTTTTAGGTCGCGATTTCTCGTCAACACCTAACTACTCAGAAAAGACCGCCGCAACAATTGATGAAGAAATTGAAAACGTTGTTATGCAGCAATATCAGAAGGCGCTTGAACTTCTTAAAAACGCAATGCCCAAGCTGCATGAGGTGGCAAAGGTTTTGTTCGAAAATGAAAAAATTTCAGGTGACGATTTCCGCGCTATAATGGAAGCAAATAATTAATATCAAAACGGCAGATACATCTTGTATCTGCCGTTTTGTTTTGTTATAATATAGAAAAATATACCTTTTAAGGAGTTTTAAAAAATGGGTTTAAGTTCAAGAATTGTATCATCACTCGAAAAATGTTTTTTAACATCAGACATAACACAATTTACCGAAATAAAAGAGGAAAAGATTTTTAAAAATCAAAAATATTCTTTCCAACTTGTAGTTAACTTTGATGATAACTGGCAGGTGGCATTCAAACCTGTTGTAGAGGGCGATTTAGCACCCTATGTTACAATCCGCGAGGTTGTAAATATTCCTGCCGAAATTCCTACATATCCACATTGCAATCCATTGCCCAAAATTCACGAACCCGGTCTTTATCCCGACCTTTTGCGTCCGCTTAAATATCGTGGTACATTTCGTCTGCATCCAAAGCAAAGCCGTGCGCTTTGGTTTGATATTGACCCAAAGGGTGAAATTACAGGTGAGCACACTTTAAAAATTAAATTATTACGTGTTGGTATATCAAGCAAGGGCTTTACTCCTACTGATGAGGTAGTTGTCGAACACGAAATTAAAATTGACATTAAGGATGCTATGATTCCTGATCAGAGCCTTATATTTACACAGTGGTTCTATGCAGACTGCCTTGCCGATTATTACAACGTAGAGGTATTCAGTGATCGTCATTTTGAAATTTGTGAAAACTTTGTGCGTGTGGCTGTTGAAAACGGTAGAAATATGCTTATGGTGCCATTGCTTACATATGCGCTTGATACCTATGGCGGTGGCGAACGCACCACAACTCAGCTTATAGATGTTTATAAAGATGGCGATAACTACACCTTCGGGTACGATAATCTTGACCGTTGGCTTGATATGTACAAGCGTATTGGTGTAAAGTATTATGAAATTTCACCGGTCTTTTCACAGTGGGGCGCCGATAACACACCAAAGGTAGTAGCTACTGTAAACGGTGAAAAGAAAACTATATTTGGTTGGGGCACAAATCCACTTTCTGCAGAATACAATACATTTATCCGCGCATTTTTAAGCGGTTTCATTGCGCATATGAAGGAACGTGGCGAAGATCACAAATGTTGGTACCATGTGTCTGACGAGCCCGTTATGGATCAGTTTGAGCAGTATAAAAAAGTTCGAGATTCAATATATGATTTGGTAGAGGACTATGAAACACTTGACGCTATATCACATTATGAATTTTGCAAAATGGGTCTTAGTAAAAATCCTGTACCCAAAACAATGGTTGTTCACGAATTTATCGACAACGGTGTGCAAAACCTTTGGACATACTACTGCGGCGGTCAGTGCGACAAGGTAAGTAACTGTCATTTTGCGATGGAGCTTGCTCGCGTGCGTTGTCTTGGTATGCAGATGTTTAAGTACGATATAAAAGGTTTCTTGCATTGGGGTTATAATTTTTATAACAACCAGTGGTCTTATGATAAGGTTGACCCATTTGCAACATCTGATGCCGAAAGCTTTGCCGCAAGCGGTGACGCTTATATGGTATATCCCGCACCCGACGGTACCGCGTGGGAATCAACCCGTCTTCGCGCGCTGTACGAGGCAATGGAGGATATGCGTGTAATGCAGTTGGCCGAAGCCCTTTGCGGTAAAGAAACAGTAGTTAAGACCATAGAAGACATCTGCGGTGAGGTCAGATTTGATAAGTGCATACTTGAAAGCGATACAATGATGGCTGTACGCCGTGCGGTAAACCAGATGGTATTTGATAAAATGCACAATGCATAATTCACAATGCACAATTTAAACATTTAATTAAGCCTCTGCTTTTGGTGTAAAGCAGAGGCTTATAATTTTAGCGGTCGAGCACATAGGCTCGACCCTACGATATAAAATTATAGCACCTACTTTGTTTTTAAAAGTAGGTGCTATTGTTTTAAATAATGGTGCATTGTGAATTATGCATTGTGCATTAATCGTCACTACCTGCGCGCATTTCCATAAGCTGTTCGGGGGTTATAAGCACCTGACGGGGTTTGGCACCCTCGTAGCCGCCTATAATTCCGCGTTCTTCCATTTGGTCGATTATACGTGCGGCACGGGCATAGCCTAGCTTTAACTTTCTCTGCAACAGGGAAGTAGATGCCTGACCAAGCTCAACAACCACCTTGATTGCCTCATCAAGTACAGGATCTTCATCACTCGCGGCTTCTTCGGGTACGCCTGTGCGCTGTTGCTTTTCAATAGCCGCCTGACGCTCAATTTCAAGCATAATATTGTCGTCATAACTGGCTTTTCCGCCGCTCTTTACAAATTCAACAACACGCTCAACCTCTTCGTCACTTACAAAGCAGCCTTGTATACGGTTTGGCTTGTTAGCGCCAACAGGGCGGAACAACATATCGCCGCGTCCAAGCAGTTTTTCGGCGCCTGCACAGTCAAGAATAGTACCGCTGTCGATATGTGACGATACGGCAAATGCAATTCGTGTTGGGATGTTTGCTTTAATAACACCCGTTACAACGTTAACCGATGGACGCTGTGTTGCAATAAGCAGATGTATACCTGCCGCGCGTGCCTTTGCGGCTATACGGTTGATAGAATCCTCAACCTCTTTTGGAGCTGTCATCATAAGGTCGGCAAGCTCGTCTATGATTATGACGATACGAGGCATCTTTTTAACCTCGGGCTCGTCAACCAAGGTTTCAACAAGCTTGTTATAACCCTCGATATTGCGGACATCGCGGTCGGCAAACATTTTATAGCGCTGTTCCATTTCATTAACCGCCCAACCAAGCGCGCCTGCCGCCTTTCTTGGCTCGGTAACAACAGGAACAAGAAGGTGAGGAATACCGTTATAAATACCAAGCTCTACAACCTTTGGGTCTACCATAAGAAGCTTTACATCTTCGGGAGAAGCCTTGTATAAAAGGCTTATTATAAACGAGTTAATACATACCGATTTACCGCTGCCCGTAGCACCCGCAATTAGACCGTGAGGCATTTTTGCAATGTCGGCAACCACTGTATTACCGCCGATATCCTTACCCATAGAAACGGTAAGCTTGCTTTTTGAAGCTGAGAATGTGCTTGATTCGATAACCTCGCGGATACCAACCGTAGCGCTGGCGCGGTTTGGTACCTCGATACCAACAGCCGCTTTATTGGGTATCGGCGCTTCAATACGCACACCAGCTGTGGCGAGATTAAGCGCGATATCGTCGGCAAGGCTTGTAATTTTGCTGATTTTTACACCCGCTTTAGGCTGTAATTCATAACGTGTAACTGTAGGACCGCGGCTTACGTTTATAACCTGCGTTTCAACGCCAAAGCTTTTAAGCGTGTCAACAAGTCGCTGTGCGGTGCTTTCAAGCTCAGCGGCAACGGTTTTACTGTCGGCGCTGTTTACGCTCTCAAGCAAACTGAGCGGCGGGAATTTATATATGGGCATATCATCGGCATTTTCTGAAATCTCGTTTGTCACAGCATCGGTTTCTTTTTTGAAGTCCACTGTTATTCTTTCGGGCTTCGTTTCTTCTGCCTCTTCGCGAGCCGACTGAATTGCATCGTCAATATCAGCTGTATCATCAACGGGGATATATTCGTCCTCGTCGGTAGGCGCGGGGATTTCCTCGTCGTTGTATATACTTACAACCTTTTGTCCCATCTCATCAATATTGGGTTTGCTCTTTTTGACTTTTTCAGGCTCATCTACTTCCATATCAACATCAAAGCCTTTGATAACCTTTAATTCCTTTTTAGGCTTTTCGGGTTTTTCACTTTCTCGTAAAGCGCGCTCAGCAAATGCGTTGCTCGCTTGCTCACTTACTACCTGAGCAGGTTTTGCCAATGCTTTAAACAGCGCGATAAGATGTGTGCCTGTGATAATCATTAAAAATACGAATATAAGCAAAACAAGAGTTATTATCGCGCCCACTTTGCCAAAAGCCAGACCTATAGTCATTCCAATAAGCGTGCCGAAAATACCACCTCTGATGGGTTCAAGTTTCCAGTCGCTTGCCAGATGCGCGCCAAACATTTCACCGGTAAATTCGCTACCGTTTGTAGCAACAACAGTTATAAACGCGCCAACAAGTGCGACGAGCACTACCGATTCAATCAATTTTGCGTTTATGTTTGACGACAGTTTATCGGTGGCAAAAATTATTGCTACAGCGCCTAATAAAAACGGATAAACGTAGGCTGTCCAACCAAACAACTGGAACATAAAGTTATGTAATACCGTCCATATATGTTCACCCTTTATAAACACCACAAACATAAGGAATATGGCTACGGCAAACCATATCACAGAATGTAACTGTCGGGTTGCCTTGTTTGCCGCCTGAGTTTGTTTTTTTGATGAGGGACGACCCCTCTTTTTTGTTGCCATTTATGTAACACCCCAAAATAAAAATATGTATATAAGCCTCCCTTGCCTAAAGGGAGGGGGACCGCTTGCGGTGGAGGGATATAAGAATCCTCCTATCATTATGCGGTTGCCACCTTCCTTTGTACAAGAAGGGCATTTTGTGACTATTGGTTAATTTTTTTCCTCAATCATTTTATAAAGACTTTCCAAAACCTCGCTCAAAGTGCCGAGCGAGTCAATAAGACCGACAGATACCGCCTTTTCACCCGAAAGTGTTGTGCCCACATCGGTGACGAGCTCGCCCGTGTTCATCATAAGCTCGGTAAAACGAGATGCAGTTATATTTGAATTGCGGACAACAAAGTCGGTGATTCGGTCCTGCATACGCGCAAAGTGATTCATTGTCTGCGGCACACCTATAACCAAGCCGCTTGTGCGCACGGGATGAATAGTCATTGTAGCACTCGGCGCTATAAACGAGCGTTTTGCCGACACAGCCAGCGGTACGCCGATTGAATGACCGCCGCCCAATACAAAACTTACTGTTGGCTTTTTCATACCCGATATCAGTTCGGCAAGAGCCAGACCTGCCTCAACATCACCACCGACGGTATTAAGCACAATAAGCATACCCTCAATATCGTCGTCCTGTTCGACGGCTACTAAATGCGGAATAATATGCTCGTACTTGGTGGTTTTGTTTTGCTCGGGCAAAACATTATGTCCCTCTATTTCGCCAATTATAGTAAGGCAAAAAATTTTATGTTTGCCGTCTACCGTTTCGACAGAGCCGAGTTCCTTAATGGTATCTAATTGCTCATTTTCCTGTGTTTTGTTTTTATCATTGCTCATATAATTTCCCTCCAAACTTATTATTTGAAAAGAAACTATAACAATACATAATAATTATATATCTTTTTTATACAATTTGCAAGGAAAATACTTTATTTTTTAAATCAAGAGTGATATAATTACATAGATACAATAAAGCGAAGGGATATCCCTTCATTGATTATTACATAATCAATGAATCCCAACTCTATTGCAAATTTTAAGAAGAAGATGACTGTAAATGAAATTTGAAACAGCAGCGCAGGCAGCCGCCAGATTGGGTGTTACAGTGCGCGCAGTTCAAAAATGGGCAAAAGAGGGCAAAATAATCGGTGCGCAAAAGGTCGGTCGCGATTGGCTGATACCGATTGACAGTGTCGCTATAAACGGTACTGCTGTAAACACACCAACACAAATCCCATATCCTTTTTTTCAAGTGCCATACACCGACGGTGATATGGTGCAAAAAGTGAACGATATTGTAGATGAAGACAGACGCAATATTGTTATGGCGCAATTATATTATTTTACAGGAAATTTGGAGAAAACAATCGAGATTACCGAAAGGTATCTTGATTTTCCAAATGAACAATATCGTATTTCGGCGGCGCTTTTTAACGCTTTTGCCAATCTGTGCGGCGATCACATTCACAAAACACGTTTTGCAGCAAATATCATATATGATGAAGTGGCAAAACTTGATCTTAATGATAAGGATGCTGCTGAAGAGAACGCAAATATAATATTTGCTGCGGTGGTTTTGAAGACACAGTTGCATATACCTTTTGATAATATACCGCTTATTGAAGACCATATGAAATATATGTCGGAAGGTCTTAAGATGATGTCGTGTTATCTTTCGGCATACAAGGCTTATCTTGCAAAAGATTATGCGCGTTCACTTGGCATTGCACAGACGGCGGTAAATTGTTCCGAGCGCATGTATCCTATCTGTGAAATGTATTGTAATATTATCTGTGCTGTTGATTACATAAATCTTTTACAGATTGACAAGGCAACCGAATACATTAAAAAAGTATGGGATATTGCGCATCCGCATAACTTATTTATGCCGATTGTTGAGCATTACAGTTTACTTCAGGGTCTTATTGAAAACAACTTTAAAAAGACATATCCCGAAGATTATGAGAAAATTATCGCACTTGCCAGAAATTACAACACCGGTTGGTATGAAGTTTACAATTATAGAAACAAGGGCAAGATTACCTTTGAATTGACGCCGACCGAATTTACCATTGCAATGCTTTATACCCGTAACTGGCGCGCCAAAGAAATTGCCGCGCATATGCATATGTCTGATCGTACTGTTACAAACTATATACAAATAATCTACGAAAAGCTTAATATAAACTGTCGTAAGGACCTTGAAGAGTACGTATTAAGTTAAAGAAGAGAACCATCCGTTCGTTTTAACGAACCGATGGTTCGTTGGTTTTGTTCGTTAAAACGAACGAAAAATATATAGATATCTGGGTAAAAGTGCCTTTTTTAGATATTTTGTTAAAATTTTGACAGTAAAAATTGTTTTAAAAAAAGCGTTGAAAATTTTAAAAATCTACTCGGTACATTTGGTGTTTTGTGACATATAATTTACCTGTAAAACAAAATCATATGAGGTGAGACCTTTATGACCAAAACTAAAAATCGTTTATACTCTCTATATGGTGATACGGTTGAAGTTGAATTTGTGTATGACGAAACGCTGAGCCGATATTTTGGTGAGTATCCTGATTTTGATGAACATCCGCGAACTACGCCATGCGGGCGACCGTGGGTCAATGCTACAAAAGACGATTGTCCACTGGCGGATAAGGAATATGGTGACTGTGGTTCGTGTGAATTTTACAAATGTGAACGATCCGGAGATCTAATAGGTGTTTGTGACAACGAACTGCTTAGAAAGGAAGAAAATTAAATGAAAAACATAAAACGCAAAACCAATAAAATGTTATCGTTGATTTTAGTACTTACGATAGTATTTTCAATGTTTTCAGGACTTAGTCTTGTAAATGCGGCAACCGCTAATCCTTATTATAATAAGGTTGCTGATAATGATACCTTAGATGGTTGGAGGACGTTTTTTGGCACCACAGCCCCATCTACCGAAAATGCAGGAGGCGTGTGGACTGATAAATCTGTTTTTGCTGATAATTCCGCATTTACAGGTCTTACCGATGCTTATGATGACGTGATAGTTCCTACAGTGGATGATGACAGCTTTTTGGTAGCGCTTTCAGCCATTGCATCCAACAAGTCAATCGTTGGTTATTCACATATACCGACCGATACCGTGCTTGTACTTGATATTTCAGGCTCTATGGGTCCTGATAATAACGATGCTGTAAGCGACCTGGTTCTTGCTGCAAACGCAGCTCTTACCAAATTGTTGGAACTAAACAACAATAACCGTGTGGGCGTTGTGCTTTATTCGGCAGAGTATAGTGAAGGTAATGATGAGCATTATTACACATTGCTTCCAATTGATCGCTATAGCGCAACCGGTACCGTTACCTATGATAACGGCACTGCAAACGACACCTCTGATGATATTGTTGTTGATGAATATCTTGTAGCAGAGGATATAACCGAAGAGGTTCAGGTAAACCAAGGCGGTCCCGGTAGCGGACGTCCCGGAAACGGTCAGGGTACAACTACTGTAACCCGTGTTGTGGGCGAGGGTATTGCCGTAGCAGACGGTGTTAAAAACAGCAGCAACGCAGACGCGTCTACCGATGCGATTGAGGTTATAGGCGGTACGTTTATTCAGGGTGGACTTAAGGCAGCGGCAGATTTATTTAAAGGTAGATACGACGCTAATGATACCATAATCAAGGGTGATGGTTTTCAGGGTGGCACACAACGTAAACCTGTACTCGTGCTTATGAGTGATGGCGCGCCAACCTATGCTTCAACCAACTTCACAAATCCTGCCAATCCTAATCTTGGTACAGGACATAATACCTATGAGAGTTATGCGTTTTTAACTCAACTTACAGCGGCATATGTAAAAGAGCAGA
>JAFTTE010000081.1 GCA_017466905.1 Clostridia bacterium
AGGCAATTCGCGGTAGCTGCGAGCCTGATTAAGATATACCTGATACTGGAACGGGCAGGTCATAGGGCGCATAGCGAGGCACTCTTTCTCCTCATCATCAGCGTCGCCTAAAATAAACATACCGTCACGGTAGTGGTCCCAGTGACCTGAAATGCGGTAAAGGTCACGCTTTGCCATAAGTGGTGTTTTGGTGAGCAGATAACCGTGCTCTTGCTCAACGTCTTCAACCCAACGCTGTAAAAGCTGAATTACGCGTGAGCCCTTTGGCAAAATAACGGGTAAGCCCTGACCGATTGCATCAACGGTTGTAAAGAAACCAAGCTCGCGACCAAGCTTGTTGTGGTCGCGGCGTTCTGCCTCTTCAACCATCTTTAAGTATATGTCAAGCTCGTCCTGAGTTTTAAATGCTGTACCGTAAATACGGGTGAGCATCTTGTTGTTTTTGTCGTTTTTCCAATAAGCGCCCGACTGACCTGTGATTTTAAATGCCTTGAGCGCTTTGGTGTAGCAAAGGTGAGGACCTGTGCACATATCCACGTAGTCGCCCTGCTTAAAGAAACTGATTTCTGCGTTTTCGTCAAGGTCGCCGATATGCTCTACCTTATACTTTTCACCAAGCTCCTGCATATGAGCAATTGCCTCTTCGCGTGATAAGACATAGGGTCTTATAGGCAGGTTTTCCTTAACAATTTTTTTCATCTCGGCTTCAATTGCAGCCAAATCTTCGTCGGTGAGTTTGGTGTCCCCAAGGTCAATATCATAGTAAAAACCCTTTTCGGTAGCGGGTCCATAGCCAAAATCAGCGTGTGGATAAAGGCGCTTTACAGCCTGAGCCATAATATGAGCGGCTGTGTGGCGCAGCACCTCAAGTTCTTGGGCCTGTTCAGCTTCTGCGACTGTGCCGTCTTTGTAAATAATCTTCATAATTTTATATCCTTTCACATATTAATTTTACCAAATTCATTTTAAGCCTCCCTTGCCTAAAGGGTAGACGCCCTCACGGTGTGAGGGAGATGTCACGAAGTGACAGAGGGAGACCGCTCCTGTCAGGAGGGGGACCGCGTTGGCGGTGGAGGGATAAAAATAAAAAAACTTCGCCACCCGTAAAAACAGGGACGAAGTAAAATGACAACTCCGTGGTTCCACCCACATTCCGTATAAAAAATACGGCACTTTTAACGCTTTAACGCAGCGGCTACGTCCAAGGTTGTTACCCCTTGGCGCTCAAAGGTGGTGTTCGCCGTGATTTCCCTTGTGTTCCTTTCAGCCGACGAGAACACTCTCTGAAAAAAGGTTAAAAAACGGTTACTGTCCTTATCAACGCTTTACAATAATACATAATAACGATTTTTTTATTAATTGTCAAGCAAAAAGCGGTTAAATTGTAAAAAATTCAAAAAATTACAAAATTTTTTATTGACTGTAAAAAAAAATAGTAGTAGTATATATTATATTATTTTAACACTTTAAAGTGTGGAGGTAGATATTATGTTTAAATCAGAATATTTAAACAAAGTTTATGCCGACGTTGAAAAACGTAATGGCAATGAGCCTGAATTTTTACAGGCAGTACGTGACGTACTAGAGTCACTTGAACCAGTAGTGGCAGCAGACGACAAGTTTGAGAAAAACGGTGTTATCGAGCGTATGGTAGAGCCGGAGCGTATGATCACATTCCGCGTTTCTTGGGTAGATGATAACGGTCAGGTTCAGGTTAACCGCGGTTTCCGTGTTCAGTTTAACTCTGCGATTGGTCCATATAAGGGCGGTCTTCGTTTCCATCCTTCAGTAAATGCTTCTATTATGAAGTTCCTCGGCTTTGAACAGACATACAAAAATAGTCTTACAGGCCTTCCTATGGGCGGCGGTAAGGGTGGTTCAGACTTTGATCCACGCGGCCGTTCAAACGGTGAAATTATGAGATTCTGCCAGAGCTTTATGACCGAGCTTGCCAAGCACATCGGCGCAGATACCGACGTACCCGCAGGTGATATCGGCGTAGGCGCTCGCGAGGTAGGTTACCTTTACGGTCAGTACAAGCGTCTTCGCAACGAGTTTACCGGCGTTCTTACAGGTAAGGGTCGTTCATACGGCGGTTCACTTATCCGTCCTGAAGCTACAGGCTTTGGCGCTGTTTACTACGTAGAAGAAATGCTTAAGACATTTGGCGAAGAGGTTAAGGGCAAGACCTTTGCAATCTCAGGCTTCGGTAACGTTGCTTGGGGTACTGCTACAAAGGTTGCAGAGCTTGGCGGTAAGGTTGTTACTATTTCAGGTCCTGACGGTTATGTTTACGACGCTGACGGTGTTGTAACAAAAGAAAAGCTTGACTTTATGCTCGAAATGCGTGCATCAGGTCGTGACAAGGTTCAGGACTATGCTGACAAGTTTGGTGTTCCTTTCTTTGCGGGCAAGCGTCCTTGGGAGCAAAAGGTTGACGTTGTTATGCCTTGCGCTACTCAGAACGAGGTTGGCGAGGCTGACGCTAAAAACATAGTTGCTAACGGCGTTAAGTATTATGCCGAGGTTGCTAATATGCCATCCACCGACGAGGCTATCAAGGTTCTAAAAGCAGCAGGTGTGGTTATTGCTCCATCAAAAGCTGTTAATGCTGGTGGTGTTGCAGTATCCGGTCTTGAAATGAGCCAGAACTCAATGCGTTACAGCTGGACTGCTGAAGAGGTTGATGCAAAGCTTCATCAGATTATGGCAGATATCTACAAGAATTCTTGGGATGCAGCTAAAAAGTACGGTATGGAAGGCGACCTTATTGCAGGCGCTAACATTGCAGGATCTGAAAAGGTTGCAGACGCTATGATCGCACAGGGTATCGCTTACTGATGCAAACATAGTTTGCATCAATGAAATAAATTCCTTGCGGGATTTGTGAAATATCCTTTGGATATGAAATATTGCTGCGCAATGTGAAATACGCTGCGGCGTATTGGGAAGTTATTTTATTTCACATTCAGGTGTAACCTGAATATTTCATAA
The DNA here is from genome assembly GCA_017466905.1 of Clostridia bacterium. GTDB lineage: Bacteria > Bacillota > Clostridia > Oscillospirales > Acutalibacteraceae > UBA737. Next base: position 2,995 of record JAFTTE010000081.1, read on the forward strand.
TTATTGTTAGATAATTATTTCATATTTTGTCTATGACAAAATATTTCATTTAAACAGTTCATAATAAAAAGACACTGCTTTATGCTTTAAAGCAGTGTCTTTTAATTTATTTCGCAATAAACTTTAAAATATCCTCGGTCATTTGTGTTTTGCAGGTATCATTATGTATTTCGTGGCGGCAGTTTTCATAAAGGAACATAGTAACATTTCCTTTGCCTGCGGCTTTAAAGTTGTGATACACTTGTTTTACACCTTTGCCGTAACTGCCCACGGGGTCCATATCACCCGCAATTAAAAGTATGGGCAAATCGGGTTTTGTGTCGGTGAAGCATTTTTTGCTGTTGCAAACCTTAATCAGTGTAATGAGGTCGTGCATAGCTGATACTGTAAAATGAAATGTGCATAATTTATCATCGGCATATTTTTCTATAATCGCACGATCTTTGGTAAGCCATTCGTATTTGGTATCACCTTGGAATCGCTTGTTATAAGCGCCAAAAGCCATATTTTCTATAAAAGGTGATACGGTGCGTTCACCTCGAAAAGCCTTTATAATACTGCAAAGAAGCAGTCCTGCTGCCGCTGCAGGATTTTTACCCGCTGTGCCGCAACAGATGTATTTATCGGCAAGGTCATTGTATTTTGCCACAGCAATTCGGGTTATAAACGAACCCATACTGTGACCCATTAAAATATATGGCAAGGAAGGGTATTCTGCCTTTACACTGTCGGCAAACAGCTTTACATCATCTACCATATAGCTCCAACCGTCTTTTGATGCTATAAAGCCTAAATCCTCCTCCTTTGCTGTATTGCCGTGACCCAAATTATCAAATCCACAGCAGAGATAGCCTGCGCTTGCGAGTGACGAAAGCAACGGCTCATACCGACCAATATATTCGGTCATACCGTGTACTAAATGAAAAATGCCGCGTATATCACCCTCGGGGATATACATTACACCCGACAATGTGTTTTTGCCGTCGCTTGACGGAACTAATTTTTGAGTTACTGTGTACTTCATAAAATCACTCCTTACTAAAACAAACCGTACTGTCTATGGCTTTTTTCCATCCGCACAGCAAATCATAACGGGTGGATTTTTCTATGCGTGGCTCAAATATTTTTAAGTCAGAATTTATATTACACGTAGCGTTTTCATCTATTATCCCTGCCGTAATGCCCGCAAGTAAAGCAGCGCCCAAAGCAGTGGCTTCGGCATTTTCAGGACAGACAACGCGGAGGTTTGATATATCAGATTGAAACTGCATTAAAAATCGGTTTTTGCTGGCGCCGCCGTCGGCTTTAAGCGAGGTGACGGCAACACCCGCATCATTTTTCATAGCGAGTATAAGGTCGTTAGTCTGATATGCTATGGATTCGAGCGCGGCGCGCACTATATGATTGCGACCCGCTCCTCTGGTCAGTCCGCAGATAGTACCGCGCGCATACATATCCCAATAAGGCGCGCCAAGTCCTGCAAAAGCAGGTACTATATAGACCCCTGCGCTGTCAGGCACGGCATTGGCGCAGTCCTCACTTTGAGCCGCGTTTTCAATAAGCTTCATTTCATCGCGAAGCCATTGTACTACTGCGCCGCCTATAAACACGCTGCCTTCAAGCGCGTACTGTGTGGGTGCGTTCTGAGTGGTTGCGGCAATGGTGGTAAGCATACCGTTTTGGCTTTTTACCGCCGTTTCGCCTGTGTTCATAAGCAGGA
>JAFTTE010000082.1 GCA_017466905.1 Clostridia bacterium
AGATAATTATAAAGATAGATGTAAAGGCGAGCGTGCTTATGATGGGGGCAACCGACGGCTTTGCTGTATCGACTACAGCGCTCGCAGCGCAGACGGTAATCTCGGGCACAGTCCCCGATTCATTTACAAATGTTATAGAATATCCTAACAATGATTTGGCGGATGAGATATTTAACTTTGGTGAGCTTGGTTAACAGGAGGAAATTATGAATTTTAAGGAAGCAAAAAAAAGAGCGGCACAGCTTACAAAAGAAATAAGGCATCATAACGAGCTTTATTATAATCAGGATGCACCCGAAATATCTGACTTTGAGTATGACGCGCTAACCCGAGAGCTTAAAGCAATTGAAAAAGAATTTCCCGAGCTTATAACTCCCGATTCGCCTACACAAAAGGTGGGTGGCGCGGCACTTAAGCTGTTTTCACCCGTACAGCACGCCGTTAAAATGGAAAGTTTGCAGGATGTTTTCAGCGTGGATGAGTTGCGCGAATTTGGCGATAAAATAGATACTGCTGTAACAGCCTTTTCGGTTGAACCTAAAATTGACGGACTGTCGGTATCTCTCGAATATTCGGGCGGTCGTTTTGTTCGTGGCTCTACGCGTGGCGACGGTAATACGGGCGAGGATGTAACAGCCAACCTTTTGCAGATTGAGTCTATACCTAAAACAATTGACTTTGACGGCGACTTAGAGGTTCGCGGCGAGGTTTATATGCCCAAAAAGTCTTTTTTGAAACTTGTTGAAAGGCAAGAACTTTTAGGCGAGGCGCCTGCTAAAAATCCGCGTAACGCGGCGGCAGGTTCTCTCAGACAAAAAAACAGTGCTGTGACAGCAAGTCGCGGACTTGATATATTTCTCTTTAATATTCAAAGCATTGACGGAAAGAAATTTAATTCTCATATAGAAACCCTTGACTTTCTAAAGAGTTTAGGCTTTAGTGTGTTGCCGTTTTATACCAAGTGTAATACCATTGATGAGGCCATAGCCGAGGTGGACCGCATAGGCGAAAACCGCGGCAGTTATGAGTTTGATATTGACGGTGCGGTAATTAAGGCTGATAATCTTGCTTACCGTGAGGAGCTTGGCAGTACGGCAAAATATCCGCGTTGGGCGGTGGCATTTAAATATCCGCCCGAAGAAAAGGAAACCGTGCTTAAAAATATTGAGATAAATGTCGGCAGAACGGGCGCGCTGACACCCACCGCCGAGTTCGAGCCGATACAGCTTGCGGGAACCACCGTTAGTCGCGCGGTGCTTCATAACGAAGATTTTATAAATGAAAAGCAAATAGGTATTGGCGACACAATTGTGGTGCGCAAGGCAGGCGAGATTATACCCGAGGTTTTATCGGTAAGCCGTCATTGTGAGAATTCGATTGTATTTAAAATGCCGACACATTGCCCATCTTGTGGCGCACCTGTATCTCGCGCCGAGGGTGAAGCGGTAATCCGCTGCACCAATTCCGATTGCCCCGCGCAGTTACTTCGCAATCTTATCCACTTTACCTCGCGTGACGCTATGGATATTGAGGGCTTGGGTCCTGCCGTGCTTGAGCAGCTGGTTGATGCCAACCTTGTCCATAACATAGTTGACCTTTACACACTCGATTTTGATAAGGTAATGGCACTTGACCGCATAGGTGAAAAATCTACGCAGAATATGTTTGCGGCAATAGAAAAATCAAAGGAAAATGATTTATCAAAGCTTATAACCGCTTTAGGTATCAGGCATATAGGCGCAAAGGCGGCAAAGCTGCTTGCTGACCGATTTGGTAATATCGATGCTATCATAGCGGCAAGCCGTGAAGAATTAGAATCTATTGAGGGCTTTGGCGCCATTCTTGCAAACTCTGCCGCAGAATATTTTTCGGTGGATGAAAACCGCGCTATGATAAACCACTTAAAAGAGCTTGGCGTAAACACGGTATCAACCAAAACCGTAGCAGGCGATAGATTTGCGGGTATGACCTTTGTGCTCACAGGCACACTGCCTACCTACACACGCTCTGCCGCGGCAGAAGTTATCGAGTCATTTGGCGGCAAGGTGTCAAGCTCGGTGTCTAAAAAGACCACTTATGTCCTTGCGGGTGAAGAGGCAGGCAGTAAACTTGACAAGGCAAATGCGCTGGGTGTTGCCGTAATTGACGAGGCAGAATTTAACAATATGATTTCTTAATAAAATATTTAAAAAATCAACTCTTGACATTACCTATATACTTGTAGTATAATGGCTTTTGTAAGTTTATACCCCTGCACTTTTGCGGAGGGAGGGAATGTTTAATGAGTCAGGTAAAAGTTAAAGAAAATGAATCACTCGATAACGCGCTTCGTCGCTTTAAGCGTCAGACCGCTAAGGACGGCGTTATTCAGGAAGTTCGCAAGAGAGAGCACTATGAGAAGCCCTCTGTAAAGCGTAAGAAAAAGTCGGAAGCTGCTCGCAAGAGAAAGTTCCGCTAATTTACGGCACTTAAAATGCGATAAGGGGCAATACCCTTATCGCATTTTTAATTTTTAAAATGGAGAAAACATTAGATGTTACTTAAACCCGATATTAAGCTTCACGGTATAACCAATATCACCGTAGAGCTTTTAAATAAATTTGATATAAAAGCCTTGCTTTTGGATGTGGACAACACTATGTCTACCCACCACGGTACAGTGCTTACCGATGGACTGCTTGATTGGATTGCCGATATGCAGCAAAAGGGCATAAAGCTGATGGTGCTGTCAAACTCAAAACGCCATCGCATTGAGCCGTTTGCGGCTCGCATAGGTCTTCCTTTTATCAGTCTTGGCTGTAAGCCGCTGCCAACAGGCTATCTGCGCGGTATCGCGGCGCTCGGAGAAAAGCGCAAAAATGTTGCTATTGTAGGTGACCAGATTTTTACCGATGTTTTAGGTGGAAATGCGGTTGGTGTAAAAACTATATTGCTTACCCCTATAAAGCTTGAAGACGGTTGGTCTTTTAAGGTCCGCCGCAATTTAGAGAAGAAAATTTACAAAAAATATAATCTTACAGATTACGAGGGATAATTATGTCAGCAAAATTTGGTCCTGCGGGCAATTCTAACAGTTTTTTTGAAATGGGATATAAGGGCAGTCTGCACATACCCGAATACGTAGAGCGTATGGGGCTTGATGCCTTTGAATATCAGTGCGGCAGAGGTGTAAATATCGGTGAGGATAAGGCTCGCGAGCTTGGTCGCTTGGCGGCAGAAAAAAATATTACCCTTTCTCTTCACGCGCCCGATTATATCTCTATGTCATCTGTCGAAGAGGAAAAACGTCTTAATTCAATAAACTATATTTTGTCTTCTGCTAAAGCAGTAGATTTTATGGGAGGCAACCGTATTGTAGTGCACACAGGCTCTTGCAGTAAAATCAGCCGTGAAACAGCGCTTGACCTTGCAATCGACACAATGAAAAAGGCAATTGCGGCACTTGATGAAGCGGGACTTTCACATATTCATATCTGTCCCGAAACTATGGGCAAGGTAAATCAGCTTGGCACTCTGGATGAGGTTTTAGCGCTTTGCCAAATTGATGAACGACTAATCCCCTGCATAGATTTTGGTCATCTTAACGCGCGGGATTTAGGCTATTTCAAAACAAAAGATGATTATAAGGCTGTGTTTGACAAAATCGAAAATGCTTTAGGCTATGACCGTCTTTGCAATTTCCACTCGCATTTTTCAAAGATAGAGTACACAACAGGCGGCGAGAAAAAGCACCTTACCTTTGCCGATACGGTTTACGGTCCCGATTTTGAGCCTGTAATAGACCTTGTAGTGCAAAAAAACTGTAGCCCCACCTTTATCTGCGAATCTGACGGTACACAGGCAGAAGATGTAAAGCAGATGAAGGACTACTACGATTCTATAAGATAGAGGTCTGATATGGATAGAATTTTTTTGTACAAAAAAACAACAGCAACACTTTTAATCCTTACAATCCTGATAAGTGCGTTTTTATCGGCATGCCGAACAACTGACGGTGGCGAGCTGTCGGGCAGTGTTGATACCGTGTATGAATCGAAAACTATTGTATTGGATAACACCAATAGCAGTGATGTTGTCAGCGATGACAGTGTATCATCTGCAGAGGATAATACAAGTAAACCCGCTACATCAAGCAAGGATACTGTATCTGAAGAAAAACCGACATCGAATATTGATATAGTTATTACAGGGGGTAGCGCCTACCAATCGGATAATACCGATCCTGATGGAATTGCGCTGTCCGAAAAAAACACCTTTACCGTAAACACAAAAAGCACGGGTAAAACCGTTACAAGTTTTTTCAACAATATGAATATGTGGAGTGTCAACGCTCCGTCAAAGGACAGTCAGTATGATGTTTACGATTTTGTTGACTACGTGCAGCTTATGCAGTGCTCGGGCGGTACAGCAGACCGAGACCTTTTTAAAGACCCGCTTAATAAATCGGTGCTTGATGACTATGATTTTACAAAGCTTATCAACGTTTGTCGCACCATAGTAAAAAACGGTGCAAAGCCGCATCTTAAGCTGGGTAGCGTACCGCTTAAGTATTCTACAAATGTCGCAATGGGCGACTTTAATATGAATATATATCCGCCTGATGATTATAATGTTTATTATGATTACATATATGCATTGGCTGCGGCTTTGGTTGATGAATTTGGTAGAGGCGAAGTGCTTTCCTGGCGTTTTGGCGTTATGACCGAATATGAAAATGATGGGTGGTTTATGCACCCAAGCGGTGATCCCGAGGAAACAAAAATTGCTTATTTCAAGCTTTATGACTATACCGTTCAGGCGCTTATAGACGCTGTAGGCGATACTATCTTTGTTGGTGCGCACTCAATGAGCTGCACCGAAGGCATGCGGGATGAAGCTGACTTTATAGAGCATGTGGCGCAGGGTACCAACTATGCTACAGGTAACAAGGGTACACGCATTTGCTATCTTGCAGCATCATATTACCAGCATGTAGCGGGCGCGGGTGTAGGAAAGAATGAAAAAAACTTTATTCAGACAATGAGTTATCTGCAGCAGACCGCTAAAAAATACGGACTTAATGACCTTATCTACGGTGTTGACGAGGGCAGAATGCTTACGGGTATTAATACGGGCAGAACAAGCTTTGACCTTAATAACCGCATGGTAGGCTACAGTTATCAGGGCGCGTTTGACGCAAGGCTGTTTAAGCAAGCGGTGGAAAATAATATAGGATATTTTTCAAGCTGGATGTTTTTGTCAAAAGGAAGACCTACCGTATCATACTATGTTGCAAAGTACAGCTCAGAGTTTGCCGGTATGAAGCAGGTGAGCACAGTAAAGCAGACAACATCAAGTCGCGATGCCGACATACAGGCAATCTCTGCATATGACCCTGCTACAAAAACACTTCGCATTATGGCGTATAATTTTAAAAACAGCTATGAATATAGCGATAAGGCAACAGTTTCTTTCGGTATTGACGCTCCGATTCAGTCGGGTAATGTCAGCGTTACTAAAAGATTTATCGATGATAACTGTAACTATTTTGACGAGTGGCTGCAGGATCGAAAAACCTATAATATAACCGACGATATGTTCCATTGGTCGCCTGATGATCCGGGTATTGAGGTGTTTTTAGAGGCTGCCGATGACGAATTGGCGGATATTTATTACAAAACTTTAATGCCAAGATATATTGAGGCTTCAAAGCTTACGCCGCAGACAGAAACTTTAAAGGTAAGCGCAGGTAAGCTTAACATAGAGGATACTATTGACGGTAACAGCGTTGTGTTTTATGAGATTAAATTTTAATTATGGGGTAAAAAAATGAAAAAGTTTACAGCTGTATTTATGATGGTGGTGTTGGTTATGTCGGTATTTTTATCAGGCTGTAAGGCTGATGAGTTAAGTATATCAGAGCTTACAGGCGCTGATGTTGAGGCGCAGTTCGGCATGGTTGATATTTTTGAAATCGATACTCAGAAAATGGGCGGAGAGCTTACAAGCCTGTTTAACAATATTAACCTTTGGAATGTAGGTGTACCGTCGAAAAATGAAGAGTATAATGTTTACGAGTTTACCGACTATGTACAATTAATGCAGTGCTCGGGCGGCACAGAGGATCGCGACCTGTTTATTGATCCGCTTGACACGTCGGTGCTTGATGACTACGATTTTACAAAGCTTATTGATGCTTGCCGAGGTATTGTAGAGCTTGGCGCAAAGCCTCATTTAAAGCTTGGTAGTGTACCGCTTAAGTATTCTACAAATGCAACGGACGGTGACTTTAATATGAACGTTTACCCGCCCGACGACTATGACGTATATTATGATTATATTTATGCATTGGCGTCTGCACTGGTGGATGAATTTGGCAAGACGCAGGTGCTTACCTGGCGATTTGGCGTTATGACCGAGTTTGAAAACAAACAATGGTTTTTGCATTCGAGCGGAGACCCCGAGGAAACAAAAATTGCTTATTTCAAGCTTTATGACTATACTGTTCAGGCACTTATAGATGCTATCGGTAAAAAGGTATTTGTCGGCGCACATGCCATGGCTTGTTCAGAGGGACTGTGGGACGAGGCTGACTTTATCGAGCACGTGGCAGAAGGCACAAACTATGCTACAGGCAAAAAGGGTACACGCATTTGCTATCTTGCGGCATCCTGGTATCATTCGCAGGCGGGTATGCCTATATATGAAAAAAATTTAACCTTTGTTGAAACAATGAACAAACTAAAACAGACTGCAGAAAAATACGGTCTTAACGATTTGCTTTTCGGTGTTGACGAGGGCAGAATTCTTATAGGTAGTGTACCCGGATATGAAAAGTTTGACCTTAATACCCGTACTGTAGGTTATACATATCAAGCACCGTTTGACGCAAAGCTTTATAAAGAGGCTATGGATAACGGCGTGGATTATTTTTCAAGCTGGAGCTTTATTTCAGGTGGATTGCCCACAATGTCATATTATGTTGCAAAGCATACAGCCGAATTTGCGGGAATGAACAGAATTCAGGTAATTCAGACTGCAACCACAAGTTATGAAAACAACACTCAGGCTCTGGCCGCTTATGACGAGGATACTAAAACGCTCAGAGTTATGGCATATGATTACAGGGAAACGCTTGAAACACAGAAAAGCAAGACAATGATATTTAAAATAAAAATGCCTGTGGAATCGGGAACAGCGACGATTAAAACAAGCTACATCAACGATGACTGTAACTATTTTGACGAGTGGCTTGAGGACCGAAAAACCTATAACATAACTGACGATATGTTTAAGTGGTCACCTGACGACCCGGGTATAGCAGCATTTACAGGCACGGGCAAGGCAAGTGAAGAGCTTCAAGACGTATTCTATAATGAACTGATGCCCAAATATAAGGAAGCGGCAAAGCTGACACCGAAAACAAGCACCATTGAAATAAAAGATGGCGAGCTGGTTATCAGCGATAGTATTGACGGCAACAGCGTTGTGTTTTATGAAATAACCTTCTAATAAAAGCAAATATATTATATAACGTATGGCACGGATTTTATCCGTGCCTTTTTGTATCGATATTGTAGCCAAACATATATTATGCTTAAAAAGTCAATGTAGTTATAAAAATTGGTCAAAATCAGCCTATTAAATTAATGCTCTCTGTTTTATAATGACAATGTGTAGTTTTATCTTATTGTAAAATAGTTAAATTGTAAATTGCGTCAGGAAAACAAAAGCGAAGGGATATCCCTTCATTGATTATGTAATAATCAATGAATATACTCTGTTAAAGCAATTTATATCAATTAAATAAATTTTTTACGGGAGGAAAAATTATGGCAAAAAAACTACTAGCTTTTCTTTTGGTTGTTGTAGTGCTTGTTTCATCGATGTCTACTGTAATAATAAGCGTTGCTGCAGCTACCGAAACAAAGCAAACACTCAACATCTCGGTTGTAACAACCAAAACCGACAATGATTTGTTGACAACTCTACAGGCTAATTACGATGGCATTAAGCACTACACTACACTTGATGCTGCGTTGGCGGATGTAGAGACAAACATCACAAAGGGTATTATGGTGCTTGCGGACAATTATCCAAACAGCACCACCGCAATCACTGATGCCCAGGCGACAACAATAAATAACCTCGGTGTTCGTTTATATGTTGAATTTCCTACCAATAATGAAACTCTTGGAATAACAGGCTTTGGCACCGCAAGTGCAGTGGGCAGTATGTACTATGACCGTGCAGTTGTTGTAGATGCCGAGGCTGTGGGGATGGACGAATACAGCCTTTTGTATGTGCACGGCGCAAAATATCTTAAAAAAGAGGATACTACAAATTCGTGGCTTGTAAACGCAAAGGTAGCGGGCTATGACGTGGCGGATTTTGGCTTAGAGGGTTGTGTTGCTGAAACAGACACATCACTTTGGATAGTAAGACAAAATCACGTGCCGTATTCTATGCTTGAAACAAACGCAAGCGGTAATGTTCTTATTTGCTCGACCAAATTCAGTCAGTTTATAACTGCCAGATACGCACCTTATGTAAGATGGAACACCCTATGGCTCAGCATTTTGTCTTGGGTTGCGCAAAGCGAGGTTACTTCGATTGAATGGACACCTTCGGTAAATGCCAATTACGGCAAAACCGATACGTTGTCGGCTGATGCGTATACAACGGCTGTTGATTTAAATGCACAGTGGTACATAAACAACATGCTTCCCGCAGCAGACGGTTCAGCAGGTGTTTATCAGTGCTACAACTCGGGCTATGCGTTTAATGCGTACGGTGAGCAAAGCTTAAACGCAGGTGTCCGTGCAGACTGTACGGGCGAAAGCATTGGCGCGCTCGCTATTGCAGGCGCAGCTTTAAACAATGAAGAATACAAGAATATTGCATACAATGCAATGAATTGGATGCTGAATGAGTCAAATATGGCAAATCTTGACCGCGCTGATCCAACAAGCCCACATTACGGTCTGTTTTCGTGGTATGATGATAATAACGGTACTGACTCTTACTATACTACATATCTTAAATCATATTACGGCGACGACAATGCCAAGGCTATTCTTGGACTTATTTTAGGCGCTGCCGCGCTCGAAACGGATGAATTTGATGAGCGTATTCTTGAGGCAATACTTGCTAACTTCAGAACAACAGGCACCAACGGTTTCAGAGGAAACCATATAGGTAGCGAGCTTGATACAAACGGTTGGGAATATTATTATAACAAGGCGACCACAAACTATGCTTCTCACTTTGAATCGCTTTTGTGGGCGTGCTATTTGTGGGCTTATGAAAAAACAGGCTACGAGCCGCTTTTAGAGCGCACAAAAACCGCCATTTCAATGATGATGACCGCGTATGATCATACTATGAATGACAATGACGAGGATTCTTCGGGTGAATGGAACTGGACCAACGGCTTGCAGGCAGACCGCGCAAAGCTGATATGGCCGCTTGCGTGGCTTGTAAGAATAGAACCTACCGAGGAGCATATCGGTTGGCTTGATTTAATGATTACCGATATGATGAAATATCAGGATGCCGAGACAGGCGCTCTTCGTGACGTAATAGGTGACGTAACACAGGGTAAGGGCTCTTGCGGCTCTTTTACAAATAACGTTGATTACGGCAGATATGAATCTCCCGTAATTCAGAACAACGGCGACCCTTGCTCTGACTCACTGTATGCTGCAAGCTTTGCAATGGTAGCGCTTAATGAAGCGTATGCCGCAATGGCATCTATTAATGCTGACACGGCGGCAAAGTATCAGCAATATGCAAAATCCCTTTCGGATTATCACGTAAGAATACAGCAGGTAAGTGATAATACCAAATACAACGGTGTTTGGTTCCGTGGATTTGACTATGAGAAGTGGGAAACCTACGGCAGTGACGGTGACGCAGGCTGGGGCATTTGGGTTACCGAAACGGGTTGGTCGCAGGCACAGATTTCTTCTGCTTTGTCACTGCAGACTTTAGGTACTAACATCTGGGATTATTCCAAGGGCTCAACCGTTAATACCTACTTTAATGACACCGCTACCACAATGCTTGGTACGTACTATACCGAGCCACAGGCTGAAATAACCTCTGATGTTGCTCTTAGATGGGATGCAGGTGTGCTTGTTAACGGTGAGTATGCAGACGCTGATCCTACAAAATGGAGTACAGGTAAGTGGACAGGTGCCGAAGGCCAGGATATAACCCTTACAATCGACTACGGTCAAAACAAGACCTTTGACAGTGTAACTATTGGCTTTGATCAGCTTATGTCTGTAGGCGCTTGTATTCCTGCGTCAATTACGGTTTATGCATCAAATGACGGTACAGCCTATAATCAGGTGGGTTATTACGCAACTAATATTGATGTACAGGCAAAATATGACGCTTGGTATAACAATGGTACTAATAATTCAAGTGAGCTTTATATTGACCGTATAAAGACACCAATGGATGACACCGTTACCGCAAGATATGTAAAAATAGTAATTGAAAATCCGGGCACCTTTACTCATGCTGCTCACGGCGCAGGCACAAAAACATGGATGTTTATGGATGAGATAGAGTTAGGTCTTACAACCTACTCTATGGAGGAATTAAAGGCGCTGATTGATACGGCTGAAGCTACAAGCGTTGACGGCAAGCAGCCTGCTACAGTGCTCGCGCTTGATGAGGCTTTGCAGGCGGCTCTTGAGCACTATAATTCAAACAGCAATAACACGTTAGAACGCAAAAACGTTTACGAGGCTCTTGAAAGCGCTATAGCAGGGCTTAAGGACGCTACTGATTATTCGTTTGTTTCTGCCAGTCCAACTAACGGGGTTTCTTGGGTAACTAATCCCGATGTAAAAATTACAGATGGAAATCACACGACAATTGCTTCGGGATGGAAGGTTCTTACCGACCTTACCAATCTTACAGAACAAGAAATTGAAGTAATTCTGGATATGCAGGAAACTGTTGGGGTTCTTTCTGTTGGTTATTCTGCACAATCATACCCTAAAAGTGGCATATATATGCAGAATGCAAAATATTATGTTTCCGACTCTACCGATGGCGAATGGACATATGTAGGTGAGGTAGCGGGCACAGCGCATAAGGGAGATCCCTCCGTTGCAGAATATCAAACAGTTACCGCTGCTGCAAACGGCAGCGAGGGCAGATATGTTAAGGTTGTATTTTCAAGATGTGACGCATATGAGCAAAGTGTAACAATGTCACCAAATAGATCTGAATGGTTATACCTTACTGAAATTCTGATTAACGAATTCCGTCCGATAAACGTTACAACCAAAAATGCTACTGTTGATATGTCATACGTTGACGGAACCGAAATGGAAATTGGTCTTCTTGGTGCTATATATGCTAAGGATGTTGCCGTTAACGTAACACCCGATGAAAATGCTCTTCCCACGACAGTAACGGTTAACGGAAGCGATGCTGTGCTTAGCAACAATTCATTTATTATTGAAAACATTACCGAAGAACAGAACGTTGTTGTAAAATACTCGATCTTTGCAGCAGAAGATTTACCGAAAATTACGGGTGTTAAGGATTTGTTTGTTGCTGCATCTGACGTAGCAAGCTTTGACCCGCGTGTTGATATTGCGGCATACGATAAGGATGGCAACGATATTACTTCGTCGGTTACATATAACGCAAGCACCCTAAGCGCAACAGCAGGCACATATACCGTAAGCTACAAGGTTGTGGCTTCAAACGGCGCGTCTGCACAGGCTACTGCTAACGTACACGTTGTTGACAGCCTTAACGCTAAGCACGTAGTGGCAACAACGCCATCAGCAGCGGATGTTGGTTCGTCGCGTAATCAGATGAACAAGGCTCAGATATTGCTTGACGGAACATATGCGCCGTCAGGAGCTACTCATAGCGATCCGCAGTACTTACCTTGGAAAAA
>JAFTTE010000083.1 GCA_017466905.1 Clostridia bacterium
AGACTGTATGATTTTACCGCCGATATGGTATGGTGTAGCAAGCTATGCCGTAGGTGGTCCTGAAACCAATACCATTAATGTAAGCTGTGATACTTTGGAAGAATATGTATATGATATATTAAAAATTGATGGCGATGTACTCCGCCTTGCTGCACAGGTTATATCAGGTATAGGCTTTTTGGGCGCAGGTATGATTATTGTAAAAAACGGTAATGTTATCACAGGACTTACCACCGCAGCAGGTATGTGGGCAACCGCGGCAATTGGAATCGCTTTGGGATATGGTTTTTACAGCGGTGCAATTATTGCAACAGCAGCCTGCGTGTTTACCGCCGCATTTTTGAGCCGTCTTGAGCGCAAACGCAAAAAAACAGCACATATTTATTTAGAGGTCGATTTAAGTGAAAACATAGGTGGCATTATAGATAAAATTCAAAATGAAATTGATCCAGATGCGATTATTGAGACTATATCGCCAAAAAGTAATATTCCAAATACAATCGCCTTTTATGTGACCGTTTCAAATCCAAAATCGGTTGAGGAGATTAAAAACCAGATAAATAAAATCAAGGGCGTAATGTTTTCCGTTTCGGAATAAGCCGTGTAAAGATATTATTGTTTTTAAATTTTACAAAAGAGCGCTGTGCAGTTTTGCACAACGCTCTTTACTATAAAACGATTTTAATAAATTCTTATAACTTACATTTTAAAATTCAAAAAATACAACATTTTTTTATTTCTTCATGTAACTTTTTATAATTTGTTTTGAAACAGTTTTCGAATGACTAAACTGCACCGTTTTCGTCCTGCCATATTTTCAGTGATTATTTGCTTGCAGGCACTTGTGTCGTGAACTTCACTTTCTATGCCATAAATCCAGCAAGCGTATATAACGGGCAGTAACAAAAAATGCAATTGAAATTATCGGGATTATCGGTTTTGTAGTAGGGGAAATATTCACATTCGCGATTGCAAAAGAATGAAGAACAGTTTTGTTTTTTTATAAATTATATGCTTTTAAAGTTAATGCTGTTCTAAATTTTTTAACCACTGACCCATTTTGATTGTAAATAAATTCCAGTTTTGAAATCCGGGGTTGTTAACGGGGGCGCCGTTTTCGGGATCGTAGTATTCGTGCATTTCGCCACATTCGGCTATATCATTGCCAAAAAGTGTGAGGGTTTTTTCGGCGAGTTCTTTTGCCTCGACGGTAAAACCGTATTTTACAAGGCCGTCAAACACCATATAGTTTGAAATGCCCCATATTGGACCCAACCAGCACGACGGATTACCCGACTTTTTGATGGTATACATCTTTTCGTATTTTGAAAGTGTACGCACACCGTAAGGCGCCCAGAATGCGTTTTCATCCAAAAGATTTTCTTTTACCATACGGGTAGTCTGTTCGGGAGTGGCAATGCCTGCCCACATAGCCATAAAGCCCGACCAACTGCCTATGCGTTGGATAAGACTGTCCCAATGACGAGGTGCGCCCGAATGAAGCGTAGAATTCGGGTCTATCGGTAAGAGATTAAGGTCAGCACTGTAATACATACCGTCCTTTTCGTCATAGCAATGCTTTTGTACTGCAGCTTTTAAGCTGTCAGCCTCTTGTTTGTAAAATGTAATATCAACACCTAAAAGTTCACCTAAATAGCAGACAGCCTCCAATTCTTTATACATCATACAGTTAAGAAAGATTGATGCAGAGCTCTTTGCGGGGCGGTAATAGGTGCAAGGGTCGTTGTCAACACCGATTGCGCAGTCATTTATCCAATAATAAAGCCCTGTACTGTGGCGCTGATTGTGATAATAGTAATCAATAAATTTTAATAACTTGTCAAAATGAGGGCGCAACCACTCGATATCGCCGTCATAGCTTTTAACAACAAATGCCGCGTGCTGTGCAAGGCAAGGTTTATGTATGTTTGTTTCAGGGTTGCCATTATAGTTATACCACGCATTTTTCGGTGTGATAAATATAGGCATTCTGCCGTCAGGTCCTATATGGTCAAGAAAATTAAGCACACAGCCTTTTTCATATTCGGATATATCATCTTTAACAAAGGCGCGAAGCGCAATGTTGGTAAGCCAACTGTCCCAATCCCAAAGGCAGTTTGAATAAACGCTACCCGGAACAATAAACTTATATTTAAGCAGACCGTCAGGCTCACGAAACATTTTTTTATAGTTGCCTTCGGCATAGTTTAAAATTAAATTGTAATTATCCATTTATATATCCTTTGCAGATTTTTAAAAATAATAACATATAATTTTAGTTTTGTCATTAGTTTTTGTGAAAATAAAATCACCTTGCATATCAGAAATACACAAGGTGATAAAGGTATTAATCTAACGGTTTCATGGTGGGGAAGGCGATTACTTCTCTTATGGTATCTGAATTTGTTAAGAGCATTACTGCTCTGTCAATACCAATACCCATACCGCCTGTGGGGGGCATACCGTATTCCATAGCGGTAAGAAAATCTTCGTCAAGCATCTCTGCCTCGTCATCGCCGCGCTCGCGAAGCTCTAATTGCTTTTCAAAACGCTCGCGCTGAACTATGGGGTCATTAAGCTCTGAATATGCGTTTGCAAGCTCACTGTGACAAACAAACAATTCAAAACGCTCGGTAAGACGTGAGTCTTCGGGGGATGCTTTGGTAAGGGGAGAAACTTCAACAGGATACATTGTAATAAATGTGGGCTGAATAAGTTTTTCTTCTACCTTCTGGTCAAAGCAAGCGTAAAGCGCGTTGCCCCAGGTCTTATCTGCTGTGTCGGCAAGCTCAACGCCAATGCTTTCGGCTGCCTTTACTGCCTCTGCATCATCGGTAATAGCGCCAAAGTCAATGCCTGCATATTCCTTAACAGCATCAACCATTGTAAGACGGCGCCAACCTGGAGTAAGGTCTATCTTTTCGCCAAGCCACTCAACCTCATAAGTGCCGTGAATTTCTTTTGCAGCGCCCGAGATAATACCCTCGGCAATATCCATCATATCGTGAAAATCGGCGTATGACTGATAAAGCTCAACGGTTGTAAATTCGGGGTTGTGCTTGGGGTCCATACCTTCGTTACGGAAAATACGTCCTATTTCATAAACACGCTCCATACCGCCAACAATAAGACGCTTAAGTGGCAACTCGGTAGCGATACGCATATACATAGGAATATTTAATGTGTTGTGGTGTGTAACAAACGGGCGGGCAGCAGCACCGCCAACAATTGTGTTAAGTACGGGAGTTTCAACCTCAATATAACCCATATCGTCAAGATATTTGCGCATAAACTTAATGAACTGTGCGCGGATAGCAAAGTTGCGTCTTACATTGGGGTTCATAATAAGGTCAACATATCTCTGACGGAAACGAAGGTCGTTGTTAGTAAGACCGTGGAATTTTTCAGGCAAGGGGAGAAGTGATTTTGCCAGAATCTCAATATGGTTTGCGTGAACCGAGATTTCTTCGGTCTGGGTTTTAAATACTGTACCCTTAACACCTACAATATCGCCGATATCCCATTTTTTAAATGCGGCATAGATGTCTTCACCAACATCGTCGCGTCGAACATAAAGCTGAATATCGCCTTCGCCATCACGAAGTGTTACAAAGCTTGCTTTACCCATAATTCTACGCGCAACAATACGGCCTGCAATGCTTACTTCTTTACCTTCGAAGCCTTCATAATCACCTTTTATTTGCATTGAATGCGCATCAACATCGTATTTGGTTTTTACAAAAGGATCGTTGCCCGATTCTTTCATAGCGGAAAGTTTATCGCGGCGAACCTGTAAAATTTCGCTTAGTTCTTGTGACTGAGCATTGTTATTATTGTTTTCGCTCATTTGTAACATCCTTTCACATTATGATATTAAAAATAGGGGCAGAATGCCTGCCCCGAAATATTATTTTGAAATACCAACTATTTTAAGTCTGATTTCGCCTGCGGGGGCTTCAACGATAACAGTATCGTCAACCTTATGACCTAAAAGCGCGCGACCTACAGGAGATTCGTCAGAAATTTTGTTTGTTCCGGGGTC
>JAFTTE010000084.1 GCA_017466905.1 Clostridia bacterium
CATTTTGGCATCAATTGTCAGCATTACCGTTTTGCCGGCAACTGCTTTTTTCGTAATTTCCTTGCTTATTATATTACCCTCTTCGTCGAGATAGTATGTGATTTCACCGTCAACTCCGCGAAGGTATTCTTCAGCATAATATTCGATACCGCTTTTACCAACCTTATCATCAAAGGCATAACCGCGGTCCTTGTAGTTTTCACCCTCTGCCCAGTCTTCTTCGTAAATGGGACCTACCGTGCCGATAAGATTTACGGCAAGGGAGGTGTCGGGGTAGTATCTGAATGGCACGACCTCGACAGATACACCGTCTAATACAAAGTGTGACTCGGATATTTGACGCATAAGCTCTGTTGGAATATCTTCGGCAAAGGTAAATGGGTATGAAATTGAAAAATCCTCAATCTCCATACTGTAGCGTACACCCATAATTTTACGCTGTTGTTCGAGGGTATAGTTTTCAAGCTCATAACGTTCAATAAGCCTTGTGAAGCAGTTGTCTGCAGTCGCGTATTCGGCAAGCTCTAAGGTTTTTATAAGCTTAGCGGTTGATTCGCCCTCTTTAAAGCTGTAGGGCGATGTATATTCAAGTGGAAGCTTGTCCTTATGCTCTACATCCTTTTGGTCAAGCAGATTTACAAGGCTTAAAATTATATCATTAAGATTTTCCTTAACATAGGCTTTATTAAAAACTATGTTATAGCCGTCACGGTTTGCTGCAATCTGTCTGCCGTAGCAGTCAAGTATTTCACCGCGGGGAGCTTTAAGAACCGCCGTTCTTGAGGCAGTGCTGCCCTTTGCGTTAGATGAGTACTTATCAGAATTTACTATTTGTATGGAATATATTCTTGCGGTATATAAAATCATTACTATAACAAGCAACACCGACAGCACGGTAAGTGTGGTCTGATGCTTTTTTGTAAACGGCACTTAAAGTCACCTCGCTTTCGGAAAATTTAAAATAAATTATTTGTAAAATTTATTATATAGCGCTCTTTCAAGATAATAAAAAGGTACTGCAAATATTGCGGTATATATCACAGAAGGGAAAGCCGTCTGCATTAAATAGGTCAGGTTTTCAGTAAGTGAAGCAGAAAATGCAAGGCAGACAATCCAGCGCAATAAATAATAAGCAACAGTGCATAAACTGCAGAGTGCTAAGGAAGATAAAAGATTATTGTTGAAAAGGTGTCTTACAATAAGCGATGCCATAAGTCCCAACACCATTAGTGTCACCGCATTAAATCCCTGTGGTGTGGCAGCTGCTGTATCCATAAAAATTCCAACTATCAAGCCCGATATTGCGGCAGTAACCTCTGAACAAAACATACACACAGTTACCAGCAATGCAAGCGGCAGCATAGGATTTGCCTGCGCAATTTTAATAGAAAAAACACTATTGTATTGAACAAAAAATATAACGGCAAATAAAAGCGCATTAATAATACGTAGTTTATAAATGTTTTTTCGGCTTTTCATAAGGCTTATTTACCACCCTCAACGCTTATACCGCCTTGCCCCTCAAAAGAGGTAATAACCATAACTGAGCGTAGCTCTGAAATTTCGGCAAAGGGTTTTATTTCGGCATAGATTGAATTGTTGTTTTCGTCAATGCCTATATTGTATACAGAGCCGATAAGAAGGCCTTCGGGGAATATGCCCTCACCCGAGGTTATAACATAGTCGCCGACTGCTACATTACACGAACGCGATAGATTTGCAAATTGACATAAATTTTTGTTGGCAAACGATAGTGCGCCTGTTACAATACCTGAATCGTGAGTTCTGTTGTCGAGTGCTCCAAGTGTGATGTCGGGACTTAGAATGGTAGTAACTTTACATGAGATAAGACCAACCTCGGTGATATATCCTACAATACCGGCATCTGTAATAACGGGGTCGTATTTTGAAATACCTGATGCCGAACCTTTGTTTATTGTAAAACTACCGTATGGGTCATCTTGATCTCTCGAAATAAGCGTTGCATCGGTAAAGACAAAGTCGGGATGACTTTCTTTTATGCCAAGATAATCCTTGTAAAAACTATTTTGTTCTGTGATTTCTTCATAATCTGCAACCTTTTGACGCAAAGCGTCAATTTCTGATTTAAGCTCCGCGTTTTCAAGACTTAATTTACTGCCGTTATTGTAGCTATCAAAAAAATCAGTAACCACATTTGAAACGTTTGTAAATAAATTTCTAAAAGGCGCTGCAATGGCAGCAGCTATGTCGGTTTGGGGTGACATACGCTTACCGATTATAACGGCCGTTACAGTAAGCAAAACCACAGCGCAAAATATGGACAGTATTATTTTAAACTGACGGCTGCGAAGGAAAAAACGCATTTTTATTTCTCCTTAATTTATCTAAATCTTTTTCCTCTGCGGAAGGTATAGTTCTGGAAACCAATATCGCCCTCCAAGCGTTTTGCGGCGCCTAAAACCACGCAGTCAAGCGGGTTTGCTGCAATGCTTACGGGCATACCTGTTTCTTCGGCGATAAGCTCAGCAAGTCCGCGAAGCAACGCAGTACCGCCTGTGAGAGTTATACCGCTGTCAATAATATCTGCTGAAATATCAGGCGGAGTTTTTTCAAGTGTTGAACGTATAGCATCTATTATTTGTGAAATTGTATCCAGCATAGCGCCTCGCACCTCGGCAGAGGTTATGGTGACATTCTTTGGCAGACCGTCAACAACGTTTCTGCCCTTTATCTCAATAGAGGTTTCGTTTTCGTATGGCTTCGCAGAGCCAATGTCAATTTTTATCTGCTCTGCAGTGCGTTCGCCTATAAGCAGATTGTGCTTTTTGCGCATATAGTTTATGATGGCTTCGTCAAGGTCGTCACCCGCGATACGAAGTGACTGAGCTGTAACAATGTCACCAAGTGAAATAACGGCAATTTCGCTGGTACCGCCACCAATATCTACTATCATATTACCTGTCGCTTCCTGCACGGATAAACCTGCGCCTACCGCGGCCGCCATAGGTTCTTCTACAAGGTCAACATCATAAGCACCAGCCTGTTTTGCGGCATCATAAACCGCACGGCTTTCAACCTCGGTAACACCTGTCGGTATACATATTACCATACGCACGCGTGAAAAAAGTGAGCCTTTAAGCGCCTCGCTTACAAAGCGCTTGAGCATAGCGGCTGTTACATCAAAGTCGGCAATAACACCGTCTTTTAAAGGACGGACTGCCACAATAGAGCCCGGGGTTCTGCCTATCATTTCTTTAGCCTCGCGACCTACGGCACGTACGGCATTGTTTCTTACATCATAAGCCACAACAGAAGGCTCACGCATTATTATTCCTTTGCCTTTTACGCATACTAATGTGTTAGCAGTGCCAAGGTCAACACCTATATCTCTTGTAAACATATATAAACTCCTTAAAATTATTTAATTTCTGTTTCGCGCGGTACAATCAAATGTATTGCTGACGGTATGTTGGTAAGGGTGATAATGTCTTTTCCTGCGGCGAATTCACCGTCGAGAGTCCACGGCACATCGGCACCGCCTGTAACGGTAATTTCGTGCGTATGGAAAAACTCAATACCGTCGCGGCTCAGATCCTTACGCAAAATACCATCAACAATAGACTGAAACTGTAGTATAGTTGCCGGATTTTTAATAAGTAAAACCTCAAATTGACCGTCGTTTAGCTTAACTACAGAGTCGTTGAACTTTACAATTCCGCCAACCGACATAGAGTTTGATATAGCACCAAACAAAAAATCGTCTTCAATTTCACGGTCATCGCATTTAAATTTTAAATGAATGGGTTTTATGTTACTAAGGCTTTTTATGCCTTCAAAAAAGTATGCGGCTTGACCTAAAACGTTTTTTACCTCCTGAGGTGCTGAATAAGAAGCCTCGGTAAAGGCACCGAAGGATGCGGTGTAAGAAAAATATTTATCATCAAATTTGCCAATATCAAGGTCGGTTTCACGGCCTGTTACAATATCGCTCGCAGCAACTGCGGCATTTCGTGAAATTTTAAGGCCGGATGACCATTCGTTAAGTGTGCCTGACGGAATATAGCCTAAGGTGCAATTAAGCCCTTTGCGCATAATGCCTGTTATAACCTCGTTCAAAGTACCGTCCCCGCCGCATACTACTATGCGGTCATATTCGCCATCTTTTAAGGACTGTGCCTTTAATGCGGCATCACCCTGACGTTTTGTAGGGTAAACGGTAACTTCAAAATCGGCATCCGAAAAAATCTGTATAATCTTTAAAAGATCATTTTTGATTTTAGCCTTGCCTGAACGCGGATTTATTATAATAAGAAGTTTTTTGTTTTGCATATATAAAAACCTCCAAAATGTAAATTATCGATAATTTATTGGTAGTGTTGCTGTTGCATTAAGTGATGCATCAGATGTGTTGCCGCTAAGGTATTCGTAATACCCCTGCACACCAACCATAGCGGCATTGTCGCCACAGTATTTAAGCGGCGGGTAATAAAGTTTTATACCTTCACGGTCACACTCTGCTTGCATTCTTGCGCGCAACTCAGAATTAGCCGAAACACCGCCTGCAAGAACAAGCGTTTTGTGTCCGTGTGTTTTAACAGCAGAGATAGTCTTTTGGATAAGTATATCGCAAACCTTTTGTCTTATGGTAGCGGCAAGCACGGGTGTATCTATTTCTTCACCCTTTTGTGTTTTGTTGTGAACAAGATTTACAACCGCGGTTTTGAGTCCCGAAAAGCTAAAATCAAACTGATTTTCGGTGTGTGGTGTGGGCAATGGATATTTTTTGGTATCAGCTACAGTTGCAATTTTATCAAGATTTACGCCGCCCGGATATGAAAGACCTAAAGCACGGGCTGTTTTGTCAAAGCATTCGCCTGCGGCATCGTCGGTGGTTCGACCGATAGGGTTAAACTTTGTATAATCGGTAACTTCTGTAATAATTGTATTGCCGCCCGATACCGTAAGGCACATAAACGGCGGTTTAAGTTCAGGGGTATCAATATAGTTTGCCGCAATGTGTGAGCGTAAATGATGAACTGGAATAAGAGGCACACCCAAAGCATAACTTAAGCCCTTTGCGAAGTTAACGCCTACAAGCAATGCCCCTATAAGACCTGGTGCAAAGGTAACGGCAACAGCATCAATATCGCTGTATGTAATGCCTGCTTCGCACAGAGCCTTATCACACACCTGGCTTATAGCCTCGGTATGTCGGCGCGAAGCGATTTCGGGCACTACGCCGCCGTAGATTTTATGCTCGGCTATTTGTGTGGCTATTATATTTGAAAGAATCTTACGCTCATCGGTTATTGCTACCGATGTTTCGTCACAAGACGATTCAATTGCTAAAATTATCATTAAATCACCAATAGTTTCAAATGAAAGTTTTTGTCATAATAAGGGCGTCTTCGTCGGGGTGGGTGTAAAAGCGCTTACGTCTGCCAACCTCAGCAAATCCAAACTTTTTGTAAAGTGAAATGGCAGCATCATTTGATACGCGCACTTCAAGAGAGATAAATTCAAGTTGGTTTTCACAGTCATTTATTACATATTGAAGTAGTGCCCGACCAATTCCTTTGCGGCGGAATTCAGGCAATACGGCAATGTTTGTTACATAACCTTCGCCTGCAATTTTTGAAAGCCCCATATAGCCCGCGATCTCATTTTTTATACGCGCTACATAAAATGCGGTGCCGGCATCCATAGACTCGCGTATGGCGTTTTCACTCCAAGGTGTAGAAAATGACTGCTTTTCTATGTTTGCTATAGCAGATATATCATCAGCTGCAGCAACACCTATTTTGATTTCATTGAAAAAACCGTTTTGTATAAGTTCATCAATACCTGCAAAAATGCTGTCACGGCAATCGCGGTAGGTATCAACACCACAACCAAAAGGGTCGGGTATACCTCCCGATAAAACATATATATTGTTCTTGTTACAACCCGATGCCGTTAAAAGTTGTTTGTGTGACTCGGTCATACAGATTATAGCATCGGCGCGATTTGCCTCGTCGGCAGTAATGCATTGTGAAATATGATTTGAAATGTCAATGCCTTTTTCATTCATAACGGCAATAGAGTTGGGGTTTGCAGGTTCACCCGCGCTAAAGCCGCGACTGAAAACACAAACACCATCTAAATTTTTGGATTTAAAATAACCCTCTGCCATAGGGCTTCGGCAGGTATTGCCTGTGCATACGAAAATAATATTCATATCAGTCTTTTGCCTCAAGCCAGTTTTTGCCGCTGTGAGCATCAACCTTAAGTTCTACCGATAAGCTTGCCGCAGAAGACATTTCTTCTTCCAATATTTTACAAACAGCAGCTTTGTCTTGTTCTTTACACTCGACAATCAGTTCGTCGTGCACCTGCAAAATAAGCTGTGCATCGGGAATTTCCTCCCCCAGCCGTTCGCTTACCTTTATCATAGCAATTTTTATAATATCGGCAGCCGTTCCTTGTATTGGCGCATTGCGCGCTACGCGTTCACCAAATGCGCGTAGCATACCGTTAGAGGCTGAAAGTTCAGGCAGATAACGTCTTCTGCCAAACAGAGTAGAAACATATCCGTCAGCCTTCGCCTGTGTGATAGTGTTTTCCATATAAGCGGCAATACCTTTATAGGTGTCAAGATAGTTTTTGATGTAAGTGTCGGCTTCTTTTCGGCTGACACCGATGTCTTTTGCAAGTGAGAACGCGCCTATGCCGTAAACGATACCAAAGTTAACCGCTTTTGCGCGGCTACGCATTACAGGTAGCACCATATCAACAGGGATATTAAACACCTGCGAAGCGGTTACGGTGTGAATGTCGGTGTCACTGCGGAAGGCATCAATCATAACGGGATCGTTTGCCATAGAGGCTAGCACACGCAGTTCAATTTGTGAATAGTCGGCATCGCAAAGCACATAGCCTTCGCGCGCTATGAAAAACTTACGTAAAATTTTGCCCTCTTCGGTTCTCACGGGAATATTCTGCAGATTAGGCTCAAGCGAGCTGATGCGACCTGTTCGCGCTTCGGTCTGGTTAAAGGTAGAGTGTATTCTGCCGTCGTTACCACGGCATACTAGCAAGCCGTCACAATAGGTTGACTTGAGCTTAGCAAGCTGTCTGTACTGCAAAATCATATCTACTATGGGGAAATCATAGCGCAGTTCTTCAAGCACTTCGGCATTTGTGCTAAAGCCGCTCTTGGTTTTCTTTTTAGCGGGAAGACCCAATTTTACAAACAAAATCTGTCCAAGTTGCTTTGGCGAGTTAAGATTAAATTCTTCACCCGCAAGATTGTATATCTCGGCAGTTAGTTCGTCAATTCTTGTTTGCAAATGCTCTGAATGTTCTTGCAAACCGTCAAAGTCGGCAAGGAAACCTACCGTTTCCATATGCCCTAGCACACGCGCAAGCGGAACTTCGATGTTATAAAGCAATTCAAGCTGTCCGCTGTCTTTAAGTGATTTTGTAAGGCCGTCACAGCAAGAACTGAATTGCGCCGCGGATAACAGTAATTCATCATCACAGTTTTCTATTTGTGTGTTGGTACCATATTCGGCAATAAGTCGTGAAAGTGAATAATCGGATGCTGACGGATTGCAAAGATAAGCCGCGAGCATAGCGTCAAATTTCACAGACTTTATATCTGGATATTTTTTGTAGAGATTTTTATAGTCGTAAACACGCTTGGTGATATATTCGTTTTCTAAAACAGCGATAAGCTCTGCTTGGTTAAGAGTGCAGACAATACCGCAGCTTACAGCGGCAAAGCTGTCACCGTCAATATAGATATCAACAGTATCTTTAATATCAGCGGCAGTTCCCATTCTGAAACAAGGGTTGTCGTTCTGAGCAGTTGGTTTTTGCGCGGAGGCAATGGGGGTGATACCCATTTTATCCATCAGCTTAAAAAATTCAAGGCGGGTCATAAGCTGTGCCAATCCGTTTTTATCACCTTCGCCGATTTGATATTTTTTTATATTGGTATCAATAGGCGCGTCGCAGCTTATGGTGCCGAGCGTGCGGCTTAAAAATGCGTTATCTTTATCGGCGGCAAGCTTAGCACGCACACCGTCTTTTATATCGAGCTCGTCTAAATGCTCGTAGATATAGTCAATGCTGTGGTATTTTGTTATAAGGTCAGTAGCGGTTTTCTGACCCACACCTGTAACGCCTGGGATATTATCTGATGAGTCACCCATTAGTGATTTAAGCTCTATCATCTCATCAGGGGTAAGTCCGTAATCCTCGAACAACTTTTCTACGGTGTAGTCGGTAATTTCGGGATGACCCATTTTGGTAACGGTAAGTAAAACGCGTGTGGTGTCTGACACCAATTGCAGTGAGTCGCGGTCACCGGTGGCGATAACACAGGTGTCACCACTTTTGTGCGCGTTATGAGCCAGAGTGCCTAAAATATCATCGGCCTCATAGCCTTCACACTCAATATAACTGTAGCCTGCAAGTTGTAGCCACTCTTTGAGAATAGGGAACTGCTGACGCAACTCGTCGGGCATAGCGTGGCGGCCTGCCTTGTATGCGTCATACATTTTATGGCGGAAGGTAGGAGCTTTCAGGTCAAATGCTACCGAAACGCAGTCGGGAGCTTCTTTTTCAAGCAATCTGTTTAAAATGTTTATAAAACCGTAAACGGCATTAGTGTACTGACCGTCTTTGGTAGAAAGCAGTTTTATGCCGTAAAAAGCACGGTTTATTATGCTGTTTCCGTCAATTGCAAGCAGTTTCAAAGCACCATTTCTCCTTTTAATATATAATTATAGTTATTATAACATCATTATATTATTTTGTCACTACAAAATTTTAAAAATTGACAGAAAATTCATTTTCTTGTATAATCTATTTTGCTATGAAAATAAAAGATATTGAAATTAAAGGATTTGCGGCTCTCGCCCCTATGGCAGGTGTTGCCGACAGGGCTATGAGAGAAATATGTGTGGAACACGGCGCAGGCTTTACCGTAGGTGAGCTTACCAGCGCGCGCGGCGTTATGCAGGGTGATAAAAAATCTGCCCGACTTCTTGAATGCTTTAGGGGGGATGCTGTATGCGCGTCACAGCTTTTTGGTCGCGACCCCGAAATTATGGCTGCGGCTGCTTTACGCGCCGAGGAATTAAATCCCGATTTTATTGATATAAATATGGGTTGCCCCGCGCCCAAGGTTGCAGGTCACGGCGGAGGTAGTGCGCTTATGAAAGAACCTCTGCTTGCCGCAAAAATAGTAGAAGAGGTAGTACGGGTATCACACGTGCCGATTACTGTAAAAATGAGAGCCGGATGGGATAATGATAATCTTAATGCCGTAGAACTCGCTAAAATGTGTGAGGCGGCAGGCGCCGCGGCGATTACAGTTCACGGTAGAACACGCAAGCAGATGTATGCACCGCCCGTCAATTACGATATTATCCGCGATGTGAAGCGCGCGGTAAAAATTCCCGTTATTGCAAACGGTGATGTGGTGGATGCTGCGAGCGCAAAATTTATGTATGAATACACAGGCTGTGACTATGTGATGGTAGGTCGCGGTGCGCAGGGTAACCCATTTGTTTTTGACCAGATAAATGCTTATTTTGATGGTCTGGACTATATCCCGCCCACTTTAGAGGAACGCTTTAAAACCTGTTTTCGCCAGATAGAGCTTATGCACAAATATAAAGAGCCTCGCACCGCTATTTTAGAGTCGCGAAAACATACCGCATGGTATCTTACAGGACTTCGCGGTTCAGCGGCACTACGGCGTATGTGCGGTGAAATTTCAAGCCTTGATGATATAAGGTTAATTTTTGAAAAAGCACTTGAACAGAATAAGGATTTGTGTTAAAATCAACAGTGTTGATTTTAACTCGATATAAATCTCTGCCGAGATTTTCGATATGTAGCACAAGCTACTCGATATGTGTAAACACTCGATATGTTTCGCTACGCTCAACGAGATTTATATCATATCGAGTTTTAGCCCAGCTAAAACATATCGATTTTGCAAAGCAAAAATATCGAGCAAACTGAAAGTTTGCATATCGACAAAGGATGATTAAAACGGAGCAGAATAAAAATCGGTTAAGGGAAGAAACAATTAACTTTGCTATAGAAATTTCGGATGTTTGTGAAGAAATCAAGGGCTGCTCTGTATATACAAATCAATTGATTCGTTGTTCATCTTCCATCGGTGCAAATGTTTTTGAGGCTAAATATGCACAAAGTCGGGCAGATTTTGTAAACAAGCTTGAAATTGCGCTTAAAGAAAGCTTCGAAACAGAATATTGGATTGAACTTTTATACAGAAAAAGCAAGTTAAGCGAAGATATGTATAAAAGTTTAAAAAATAAATGCGGTAAACTTCGAAGAAAATTAATATCTTCTGTAACTACCGCAAAATCAAAAAAATAATTTTACAAAAGAGGTATATTATGTCAGGACATTCCAAGTGGAACAATATTAAGCGCAAAAAAGAAAAAACCGATGCTGCAAAGGCTAAAATCTTTACAAAAATCGGTCGTGAAATTTCGGTTATAGTTAAGGCTGGCGGACCTAATCCGCAAGAAAACAGCAAGCTTAAAGATGCTATTGCAAAAGCTAAGGCAAATAATGTGCCTAACGATAACATTGAGCGTATTATCAAAAAGGCTGCAGGCGAAGCAGGCGGAAATGAATATGAAGAGCTTATCTACGAGGGATACGGTCCTTGCGGCGTGGCAGTTGTTGTAGAAACCCTTACCGATAACCGTAACCGCACAGCCGGTGAAATGCGTCACTATTTTGATAAATGCGGCGGCAATCTCGGTCAATCGGGTTCTGTAATGTTTATGTTTGAGCGCAAGGGTGTTATCGCTATTGAAGGCGAAGGCCTTGATGAAGACACCGTTATGGAAGCAGCGCTTGAGGCAGGCGCCGATGACTTCAGCTTTGATGGCGATGTATTTGAAATCACCACCGAGCCTAATGATTTGGGTACAGTCCGCGACGCGTTGGAAGAACAGGGTTACTCGTTCCTTTCTGCCGAAGTA
>JAFTTE010000010.1 GCA_017466905.1 Clostridia bacterium
ATAAGCTTTTTGCAATTTTTTCTTGCAAAAAGGCCCTTTTTATGCTATAATTATATCAGAAAAAGAAATCCGGGCCCCAACCCGGTAAAATCAAAGGTTTTGGACCGGTTCCATTTTGAGTGTCGGTCCCAGAAAAAACCTCTTTACGAAAGTAAAGGGGTTTTTTCAATGAAATTCGCCTTGCGGCGAATGAAATAGCTTCGCTATGAAATACGCTAACGCGTATGAAATATTTGCTTCGCAAATGTTAAGAGGCGAATTTTATTTCACATTTTTGCTTTGCCAAAAATATTTCATAATCCGTAAGGATTATTTCATATGGCGTAAGCCATATTTCATTACATCTTGCGATTTCGCCGCTTTTATGCTATACTAAACTCAAGGCGGTGAATAATATGTCTCAACTTCGAAAACTAAAACAAAAAGCTCAGATAGAACATAATTTAAAAGTTAAAAGACAAAAATTTATATTCTCACTGTGCTTCATTTTTACAATGGCTGTTTCTTTTTTGATGTTAGTTGTTTGTGCTATTAATAAAGCTCCGACACTTACAACTACCATTATTTCAGGAAGTGTTTGGTTTATATTTGATATTTTATACGCGTTTGCTATAAAAAACAAATGGTATATTTTAGTTGACGAATGTTCGACAGGTAGAGTTCACTCTGACTATAATAAAATCGAAGCTGAGCGAAAAAAGGACAATTGGCAAGGTAATTGCTTTAAGTTTGCAATTAGCGTTATTATATTTTTAATTCATTTGGGGTTACTCTTTACCCTTTTATAAAATATAATTAGGAAAAATCAAGTTTTAATACCGGTTACAGAAAAAGAAAAGACACGATTTAATCGTGTCTTTTCTTTTTCAGTTATATTCGCCTTCGGCGAGTTATATTGCTTCGCAGTGATATTCGGCTAACGCCGAGTGATATTGCCCTTCGGGCAGTTAAAGGCGAATATTTCTCCGCAAGATAAATCTTGCTACGAAGAATGACGGCGCTATGCACCTTATTGAATATCACTTTTGCCAACGGCAAAAATATCACTATGCCGTAAGGCATAATATCACTCTGTGCAAAGCACAGAATATCACTAACTCTTGCGCCTCCACTGCTTTTATGCTATAATACACCCAAGGCGGTGGGTGTATGAATGAATCTAAACATAAAGAACTTGTTGATATGAATTGGGGAAAGTTAACCCCTGAATTTTCAAAAGAAAACGAAATCATTCATGTTTTCAATCATTTTCTGTCGACCGCAGAATCGGTAGAGCGCACCATCCGGTTTATTGTAAGCAGAATACAATGGTATAATCTTTATCTGAAAAATGACTTTGTTCATACAGTTATTATTGATGATATTGGACAAAATGTTTCAGACAAAACATATGAACATATCAGAAACGACCTGAAAGATTACGTTGTGAATTTAAAGTTCACATCTAAGGAGCAATAAAATGTCTTACAATTTTATGTGTGAAACGGCAATAGAGCCGAATTGGGTTGATATCAATAAATTGATGAAAAAATATGATTGTCTGGAATCGTTCCCTATGCTCGAATCAAAGGGACAATGCTTTGGTTTGGCGATTTCCATACCGATGAAAAATACAGGCGCACGTTCTTATAAGCAGTTTGTATCTGCATATAAGGTATTGTCAAAAAATTATAACTTTAAAGTTTATGATATGTATTATGGAAACGAAGTTGACAAAGAACATATAAAAAATTTAAAACAGGAAATTACATAATACACCAATAAAAAACAAAAGCCGTGAATTTCACGGCTTTTATTATATATCGAGATGCTTTTATCTCCTGCTTTTCCTGTAGCTTAACGGCCGACATCCGCACTTTTTATAGAATAAATTTGAAAAATAGTGAATGTCGCTGTAGCCTAACTTTTCGGCAATTTCGCCCACTGACATCTGCGTGTCCGCAAGCAAAGATTTTGCTGTTTGCATTTTTCGCTCAAGCTGATATGCGTAAGGGGTAATATCAAATTCGCGACTGAACAGCTTCTGGCAGTAATCCTGCGAGCGAAATATTATTTTAGAAAGTTCCTTTGTCGACACAAGCCGTTCGTGATTTGAGTCAAGATAGCTTTTAAGCTTAAGCGCTTCATCGCTATGCTTGGTTTCGCGCATGGCAACCGATAGTCTTGAAATTATTTCAACAAAAATACCCTGAAGTGCCGCTTGCATATCACTGTCCGATATATCAGAGCAAATAACAGAAATAATCCTTTCAAAAGCGGGTTTCAGTCCGTTTCCGTCAAAAAAATTCTTGCCCGAAAGACCGTATGCCAAAACAAGATGCTTGCAAAAATCTCCCGAAATATTAAGAAAAATTTTAGTAAAAGGATTTTCACTGTCACTGTAGTAGTTATGTCTTTTGCCTTGTGGCAAAAAATATATCATATCGCGGCAAACGTGGTGTGTTTCACCGTCAAGAATTACATAGCCGTCACCGTCTGTAACATATTCAATTACCGATATATCGGCGTGGGTTCTGGTGATATGGTATGAGGGATCGGGGTATGTGATGCCTGCCAGTGTAATATAAAAAGGCATTTTTTTATCCGGATCAGCAAAGGATTTTAAATATTCGTTCAAATTGTTTTCCTCACTTTTATAATTAAAATACGCATTTAAAACGATTATATCACTTATTATAATATAATTATCTAAAGATATCAAGGAGGAATCCACTATGAAAATGCGTCCGCCTGCAACCCCGATTATAAACATTGACCCTTATTTTTCTGTCTGGACTGAGGATTCAGTGCTTAAAAACACTGTTCATTGGACGGGAAATCCTAACAGTATGTGTGGCAGAGTTTTTATCGACGAAAATGAATATCATTTTTTAGGCATCAAACCACAAGCCGAAAACAATATTCCTGATATGGAAATTGAAAGCATAAAAATTGATGCTTTTTCTACAATAATTACATATATAAATGACACTGTTCGCCTGAATATTCATTTTACCTCGCCGATGCTGCCCGATGACCTTTATTATGCATCGCGACCTGTGGCATATTGTAAGGCTTCGTATGAGAGCGTTGACGGAAAAAAGCATAATGTAACAGTTAAGTTTACCGTAAGTGAGGAATTGGTTTTAAATCAAAAGGGTGAGGGTCGTGCTTTGGCATACAAAGCAGATATTCCCGATATTACCGCAATTAAGATGGGAAACGGTGTTCAGAATGTGCTTTGGCGCAGTGGAGACTATATTCGTATTGACTGGGGATATTTATACCTTGCGGTTTGCGGTAAAGGTAAAGTTGATCAC
This sequence comes from Clostridia bacterium, assembly GCA_017466905.1. Classification (GTDB taxonomy): domain Bacteria; phylum Bacillota; class Clostridia; order Oscillospirales; family Acutalibacteraceae; genus UBA737. The sequence continues at coordinate 3,300 of JAFTTE010000010.1, forward strand.
ACCGTTTTGGATGGTATGTATGCAGTAAGTGTAGAAGCTGCACTTGAAAACGAGGCGCTGTTCCTCTTTGCGTATGACGACATCGACAGTATTCAGTATTTTGGGGAAAATCTGAAGGCTTATTGGAAAAAGGACGGCAAAACTATTGAAGAAGCGATTTGTGAAGCCGCAAAGGAATATGATGATCTGCTTTCGCGCTGTAATGCCTTTTCAGATAGGATAAAAAAAGATGCAACACTCAAGGGCAACGAAAAATACGCAGAGCTTTTGCTGCTTTCGGTCCGTCAGATAATGGCGGCGCACAAGCTTGTTGTTGACAAAGACGGTAATAATCTTTACATTTCAAAAGAATGCGCTTCAAACGGCTGTGCCGCAACCGTTGATGTCACATACCCGTCGGCACCCATATTTTTGCTTTACAATACCGAATTGCTTAAAGGTATGCTCCGCCCGATAATGCATTATATTGCCACAGATGAATGGTGCTTTGACTTTGCGCCTCACGATGTAGGACAGTATCCTTTGCTAAACGGTCAGGTTTACGGTGTAGAACGAGATGAGTCTGGTAAAGCGGATATCGACGTAAATATGCAGATGCCGGTTGAAGAGTGCGGAAATATGATTATCCTTTTTGCTGCTATTTGCGATGCGGATGACGATGTGACTTTTGTAAAGCCATACATTGACACAATACGTAAGTGGAGTAAATACCTTATTAAATACGGTCTTGACCCCGAAAATCAGCTTTGTACCGATGACTTTGCAGGACATCTTGCGCACAATGTAAATCTTTCTATCAAAGCAATTATGGGTATCGCAGGCTATAGCCGTATTCTGTCTCGCCTTGGTGAAAACGATGAAGCTGATAAAATGATGAAAATTGCGCGTGAATACGCAAGGTCGGTAGTAGAAAAATCTGCGAACTCAGACGGAAGCTACCGCTTAGCTTACGACAAGCCCGATACATTCTCGCTTAAATATAATTCTGTTTGGGATAAATTGTGGGGCACAAACCTGTTCCCGCAAAAATTCTACGATGGCGAAATTGCCCGCTACAAACAAGAGCTTTTACCCTACGGTGTACCGCTTGATTCGCGTGAAAAATACACTAAGTCCGATTGGCTTACATGGGTAGCGTGTCTTGCTGACGACAAAAATGATTTTGGTTTGTTTATCCGCTCTCTTTGGTCGGCATATAACACAATGCGTACACGCGTGCCTATGACCGACTGGTATTATGCCGATACCTCGCATATGAGTATGTTCCGCCACAGAACCGTTCAGGGCGGGTTGTTTATGAGATTGATGTTTGAATAAACCTACGCTTTTACTTGATTTTTTTGATAAATCAGCCACAAACCCCTCTTCGCAATCGCGGAGAGGGGTTTTACATATGTGTGAAATATTATCTTTATAAATGTCATTCAAACCTCTTGACTTTATCGCTTTAAAGTGATAATATATTAAAAACCAAATCATTTTGGTAGGAATAAAAATTAAGGGGGTAAAACTTGTGTCACAACCACAACTTTACACAATCATTGCTCTTTGCATTTATGCTATAGCGATGGCACTCATTGGCTGTATCAGCTACGGCAAATCAAAAACTCTTGACGGTTTCCTTATCGGCGGCAGAAATATCGGCGCATGGGTAACCGCATTTGCTTACGGTACTACATATTTTTCGGCGGTAGTATTCGTTGGCTACGCAGGACAGCACGGCTGGAATATCGGTATCGGCGCTATATGGATTGGTATCGGTAACGCAGTGCTCGGCTGCTTGCTTTCGTGGCTTTTGTTTGCTAACCGTACAAGAAAGATGACCAAAAAGCTACATGCTAAAACAATGCCCGAATACTTTGAAAAAAGATATGCTTCTAAGGGTATGAAAATTCTTGCGGCAGTTATTATTTTCGTATTTCTGGTTCCGTATTCTGCGGCAGTTTACAAGGGTCTTGGTTCGCTCTTTAGCGCAGTATTCCCAGGCGTTGAAACTTGGGTATGGATGCTTATTATCGCTTGTCTTACCGCAGTTTACCTTGTTGCAGGCGGATATGTAGCAACGGCTTACACCGACTTGGTTCAGGGTATTATTATGATTGTTGGCGTAGTATGCCTTATTGTTGCAGTTCTCGGTCATGAAAATGTTGGCGGCATTACAGGCTTTATGAGCAATCTTGCTGATTATCAGGCAGCTAACAGTGCTGAATTGGCGGAAAAGGGCATAGAGCTCACAGATATTTTCGGCGGTTCATCATTTAAGTTCTTGTGCTTCAACATTATGCTTACGAGCTTTGGTACATGGGGACTTCCGCAGATGATAGGCAAGTTCTATGCTATTAAAGATACTGCCGCTATAAAGCGCGGTACAATTATTTCTACCATTTTCTGCCTTATAATCGGTTGCGGCGCATACCTTATCGGTAGCACATCAAGACTTATTCTTGGCGGACAACTTCCCGAAGGCGGTATCGACTCTATCATACCCACCGTGCTTATGGAGGTTTTAGGCGGCGGTACATTTGGTATTATCCTGTTGGCGATTATTATGATTCTTTTGCTTTCGGCATCTATGTCAACGCTTGAAGCGGTTGTTCTTACCTCTGCTTCTGCGGTAGCAGTTGACCTTATTCCCGCAGTAAGAAAGAAGGAAACTAAGCCTGAGACACAGATGTTGTTAACCCGTATTCTTTGTCTTGTGTTTGTTGCTTGCTCGTTTATCTTTGCGACCCAGAACATCCCGATTATCGTAAGTCTTATGTCTTTCTCCTGGGGTCTTGTTTCAGGTTGCTTTATCGGTCCTTACATCTGGGGTCTTTTCTCCAAAAAGATTACCAAAATCGGCGCATACGCAGGTATTCTTTCGGGCCTCCTCACCGTTGGCGGCGCTACTTTAGTGATTACACTTACTTCAAACTTCTCGAATGCTGCGGCTCACTCACCCGAAATGGGCGTTGCGGCTATGGCGGTTTCTATGATAGTTGTTCCTGTGGTAAGTCTGTTTACCAAAAACAAGGACAAAGAAAGAATAGACGAAATTTTCGAGTGCTATAACGAAGAATAAATTAAAAATATATAAAAGCCTGTTCACTTCATCTTAGTGAGTGGGCTTTTATGTTTTTTGATATGATTCTTATATTTTATGTCTGTTGTCATTAAACTGATAATATGCTATAATTAATTTATATAAAGATCGGGAGGGTAATATATGGGCTATATATTATTAGGTTTACTTATTTATCTTTTTATTTCTTGGCTAATCGCGCAGGAATTTGAGGAAATTGCCGCCAAAAAAGGCTACGCAGACAAAAAATATTTTTGGTATTCATTTCTTTTTGGCATAGCGGGGTATTTAATGGTGGTCGCACTGCCTGTCAGAGAAATCGAAGAAACACCCGAAACAAAAAACAATGTCACAACCCTACAAGATAAAACACCGTCGGGTATAAAACAATGCCCGAGCTGCGGTGTTCATCACGATGCCGATTTTAATGTCTGCCCATCGTGTAAATATAACTATTAAACCAAGGCGCTGATTACAATGAACTTTATTGCTAAAAATTTCAACGAGCTTTCGACTGCCGAGCTTTACGAAATCTTAAAAGCCCGCTCACAAATTTTTATATTAGAGCAGAATATGCACTGTCAGGATATGGACGGCGTTGATTATAACGCAAGACATTTTTACATAGAGAAAGACGGTGAAATTCTGGCATATCTGCGCGCCTTTTATACCGATGACAGCACCGTCAGAATAGGCAGAGTGCTGTCAATAACACACGGTATAGGTATGGGCACCGAAATTATGCGCAAAGCCATAGCGGATATAAAGCAAAATATGAAATGCAAAAAAATATGCCTTGATTCTCAAAAACACGCAATAGGCTTTTATGAAAAGTCAGGGTTTAAAACCGTTTCGGGCGAGTTTTTAGAAGAAGGCGTAATACACGTTGCTATGCAGTTGGATTTTTGACTTTAGTTTTAACATAGTTTAATTATGTTGTTTAAATTCAATATAAAACAAACAGATGAAGATTATTTAGAGTTTAACAAATTTTGGATGTTGCGTTCGCATTACGGCAAAAAACAAATAAAATCATTCAGAATAAGTATGGCTGTGATTCTAGGTGTGCTTATTTTGCTGTCACTCTTTGGCGGCGGCTTTTCGCTTGATGCTTTTTTGGGCGTCATACCGTATATTATGCTGTTAGCGTTATTTGAAATTGGTGTAGTGCCGTTTTTTACAATTGTTTTGAAATTGACCGTTAAAAATTTAAAAAAGAGCGGAAAAATGGGCTACTCACCTAAATCGGTTATGGAGTTTTATGATGAATTTACCGAAGCTACCGATGAAAACGAAACCCGTCAAAAATATTCAGCCATTGAACGAGTAAGCATTGTTACAGGCAAAAACATTTATATTCATATTAATAATCTAATGGCATACATATTGCCGTGGTATTGTTTTGACTCAAACGACCAGCGCGATAGCTTTATTGAGTTTATAAAGACCAAGTGTGAAAATGTTGATGTTTATTAATAAGGGGTGAATTTATGCGCGACTATTTACACGAAATACCAAAAGAAACGCTAACGATAGAAAATATTAAACAAGATATTAAAGATATGTATAAAATGAACATTGTACCGATTTTGTTACTTGGATTTTTATCCTGGTTAATATTTATATGCGCTAAAGAGCTTTGGGAAGAGATAAAAATAGCGTCAATATTTTTTTGCGCGGCTGGTTTAGCGGGTATTGTGGGTAGCGTAGCAATACTGTTTCTCCCTTTGACAGCCCGAAAAATCACAAGCAAAAAACTTGTAATTGTTGAAGATTGGTTGGTAGATATACGGGAAGACATTGAATATCGTCATCGTGGGCATGACCGCCCTTATTATGAATTGTGCTTTGCCAAAGGCAGTAAATACAGATTGTATCCGGATGTTTACGGTGACAACAACTATAAATGGAGTAAAATGTATGCTATGAGCAATCAGGGTATATACAATTACTCACAAATTGACGATGATTTTTACTTGGTATTTTCAAACGAAAAAAAGAACAAACTGCTTTTGATATACAATAAAAAACTCTTTGAACTAAAAGAAAACTGATACTTCGCATCCTTTCGGTAATACTAACACTGAAAGGATGTGTTTTTATGGTAGAGCAGGATACAATAAAGCTGCTTCTCGAGTGTGATGCAGGTGTTAAAATGGGCGTGACCTCAATTCACGACGTATACAAGTATGTGTCTTCGCATAAGCTACGTGCAATACTTAACGAGTGTAAGGACGAGCACGATAAGCTTGATAAAGAGCTGCAGGAGCTTTTGGGGAAATATCACGACGAGGGCAAAGACCCCAACCCCATAGCAAAAGGTATGTCGTGGATGAAGACCACCGTTAAACTTGGTGTGGATAATTCTGATAACACCATTGCCGACCTTATGACCGATGGTTGCGATATGGGTATTAAATCGCTTAACCGCTATCTTAATCAGTATGAGGCAGCCGACGAGGTATCAAAATATATCTGCAAGCGGCTTATTGCACTTGAAGAAAAGCTGAGAACACAAATGCAGGAATTTTTGTAAACAGTAAAAAAGCAAGGCATGCGTCTTGCTTTTTTTGAATTTAATTGCATCGTAGGTATATAACACGAGATTCGCTCGGCGGCAACGCCGCCGACACGCACCCGAACTTGCCAACTGTCCACCGGACACTTGGCATCGGGCTTTGCCCGACCGTTCTTTTCGAATCTCGTACTAAGATAAAAGAAAAATGCAGACACCCAAAAGGGTATCTGCATTTTTTGGTGACCCGTACGAGATTCGAACTCGTGTTACCGCCGTGAAAGGGCGGTGTCTTAGGCCTCTTGACCAACGGGCCGTTGGTGGCTGTAATTGGATTCGAACCAATGACACCACGGGTATGAACCGTGTGCTCTAGCCAACTGAGCTATACAGCCATTTAAACATCGGTTTTTGCCGAGCCAATACATTATATATTCTATAAAGCAATTTGTCAAGTATAAATTTCAAAAAAATACGGACAAATTTAATTTGCCCGTATTTTAGCAGATTATTTTGTTTAAATGTTTGTGCTGTTGCTTATGATGTTGCAGTAAATCATATTGTAGCCGAATGCAGATTCCGCATTTGGCACAAAGAGTGAAACTGCCTTTTGTATTTGGGTAGCAGCATCGTGATCGTTTGCTGTAATATCACTTACTACAGTAAAACTGCCGTCATCGTTTTGCTCTACCGAGATAATTGTGTGTGTGTAGGTTGTGTAGCCGCGGGGGATGATATACAGATAACCGTCAAGCTGCGGATAATCAGCATTCACACCTGACATATCGGCGATTTCGATGCCGTACATATCTTTTACAAAGCTTTTTACATAAACGTCCTTAATAAAATCCTCGTTTGCGCTGTCACGTAAATCAAGAAGCGCTAAGGACGCATTGTTTACAACTGTGTCTGCATTTTCAAAATCTGCATTGTATACAAAATTGTGATTAAGCATATTAAGGAAACGTGCTTCGTTTGCGTTTGCTTTAACCTCTTCTGCGGTGGCAGCAGACACCTGTGAGCCCTCGGTAACTATCGGAGTAATAAGTGACGAACATACTGCAAGCATTATCAAACATATAACTAAACTAAAAATCTTTTTCATCACTTTGGACTCCTTTCACTTTTACTGTATTATATTATATAGGCAAACTTTTCAAAAATTAAGCAACAATTTAGTTATAATTGTTACAATTTTGATACTTTTTTGGTGGTGTTTTCCATATCAAGTCGTAATTTGTAAATTTTAAACAAAAAAAATTAAAAGTTTTAAAAATTTTAGTTGTAATTGCTAAAGAACTATGATATAATGACTTGGTAATCGGAATTTTAAAAACAGTCAAAGTTTTGCTTTTTTAAAGTTCTACAAAGGAGGATACACTTATGAAAAACTATTCAGCTGACAAAATTAAAAACATTGCCTTTTTAGGCCACGGAAATTCGGGTAAATCCACACTTGCAAGCGCAGTGTTATACCATTCCAAAGCAATCGAGCGAATAGGTAATACTTCAGAGGGTACCTCGGTTTTCGATTTTGATGCAGAAGAAAAGAAACGCGGTTGCTCGGTTTCAACCTCAGTTTACGCTTTGGAAAAAGACGGTGTTAAGCTTAATCTTATTGACGCGCCGGGACTATTTGACTTTGCGGGCGGAGTAAGCGAAGCATTGGCAGCAGCCGACAGCGTTATTGTTACTATTTCGGGTAAATCAGGTCTTACCGTAGGTGCTAAACAGTCTTTTGATAAGGCGCGCGCTGCGGGCAAGGCAGTTGGTTTCTTTGTTGGTAAGCTAAATTCTACCCACGCGCATTTCTACCGCGTAATTTCGGCGCTTGTTGCAAACTACGGTGCGGTGATTTGTCCGGTTGTTGTTCCTTACATAGAGGAGGATGCTGTTAAATGCTATGTTGATTTGGTTGCTAACAAGGCTTACACCGCCGATGGTATCAAGCTTGCAGAATGCGCTATGCCCGAAAGCACAGAGGTTAGCAATATGCGCGAAATGCTTATTGAGGCAGTAGCATCTACCGACGAAGAGCTTATGGAAAAATATTTTGGCGGCGAAGAACTTACCGCTGACGAAATCACTGCGGGTCTTAAAATTGGCATAAAAGCGGGCGATATCTGCCCCGTATATTGCGGCGTACAATTAACAGGTGATGCTATTCCGCTGTTTGCTGACAGCATTGCCGAGATTCTGCCATCTGCTGCAGAAAGTACAGTTATACTTGATAACGGCGACAAGGTAACACCTGATGCATCGGGCGAAAATGCGCTCTTTATCTTTAAGACAATCGCCGACCCGTTTGTTGGTAAACTTTCATACTTTAAGGTAATCTCAGGTAAGATTACGGGCGATATGAAGCTTAAAAATGCCCGCACAGGCGAAGAAGAGCGACTCTCCAAGGTTATGTGGCTTAAGGGTGGCAAGCAGGAAGATGCAAGCGAAATCTCTGCAGGAGATATAGGTTCGGTTTCAAAACTTGGATCTACCATCACCTGCGATACATTGTCGGCTTCTGGTAAGGTAGCCGTTGCCGCTATCAATTTCCCGACTCCTAACCTTAAAACCGCTATCTACCCTGCAAAGAAGGGCGATGAAGAAAAGATAAGCTCGGGTCTTAACAGAATTATGGAAGAAGACCCCACATTAAAGGTTCAAAATGATACCGAAACACGTGAGCTCGTTATGAGCACCCTCGGTGAACAGCATACCGATATTGTGGTGTCAAAGCTTAAGGCAAAATTTGGTTGTGATGTTGTGCTTTCTAAACCGAAGATTGCTTATCGCGAAACCATTCAAAAGTCAGTTAAGGCGCAAGGCAGACACAAAAAGCAGTCAGGCGGTCACGGCCAGTTTGGTGACGTCTGGATTGAATTTGAGCCTTGCGATAGCGCAGAGCTTGTATTTGAAGAAAAGGTATTCGGCGGCGCCGTACCTAAAAACTTCTTCCCCGCAGTTGAAAAGGGTCTTCGCGATTCTACACTCAAAGGCGTTCTTGCAGGCTACCCGATGGTTGGCATTAAGGCGACCCTCGTAGACGGCTCATACCACCCTGTTGACTCATCGGAAATGGCGTTTAAGATGGCGGCATCTATCGCCTTTAAAGAAGGTATCAGCAAGGCAAGCCCTGTATTGCTTGAGCCTATCAGCACACTTAAGGTTCTGGTTCCCGATGATATGCTCGGTGATGTTATCGGCGATATCAATAAGCGTCGCGGCAGAATTATTGGTATGAATCCTATTGAAAACAAGATGCAGGAAATTATCGGTGAAGTTCCTACCGCTGAAATGTCTGATTTCTCAACCGCTATGCGTTCGCTGACACAGGGTACCGCTACATTTACTCTTGAATTTGCAAGATATGAAACAGTGCCTGCAAACATAGCGCAAAAGGTTATTGACGAGGCTAAGGCAGAATAATTTTAAAAAGACGGGAAATTTTCCCGTCTTTTTTCTTGCAATTATTTAATATTGTGTTAGAATGTGTTTGGGTGATGTATTGTGAAAAAAATCAGAAATTTCGGCGCGTATCTTTTTATAGTTTTAGCGGCAATTTTGCTTGCTTTTAACTATCAGTTATTTATTGTAGAAAACGATTTTGCACCTGCAGGCATTAACGGTATTGCGACAATGATTCAGTATAAAACGGGCTTTAGTATTGGTTATATGTCACTTCTTATAAATGTTCCGCTTTGTATTCTGGCTTACTTTTTTATAAACCGCGATTTTGCAAAAAAATCCTTACTGTTCTGCCTTGTATATTCATTTGTTTATCTTTATATACAAAAGATAGGTTTTAACAGCTTTCAGTACGACGCAGGCGGTCACGACACCATATATCCCGTTATAATCAGCGGCGCTATAAGCGGCTTGGTTTACGGCGGTTGTGCAAGGCATAATGCCTCTACAGGCGGTACAGATATAGTATCAAAATACATAAGCACTAAAAATCCTTACCTTAACTTCTTTTGGGTAATGCTTACCATAAATGCAATAGTGGCTGTTGTTTCATTCTTTGTATATGCAAAGCCCGATACCAACGGAGTTATGAGCTACGATTACAAGCCCGTTTGCCTTTGTATAATTTATTGCTTTATTTCTACATTTTTAGGCAATGTAATAATTCAAGGCTCAAAGCAGGCCTACAAATTTACCGTTATCACCACACACGCTGATGAAATAAGCGAAGAGGTGCTGCACACTCTGCGACATGGCGCTACCAGATTATCTGCTGTAGGCGCATATAAAAATCAGGAAAAAGATGTATTGATATGTGTTGTAAACAAGCACCAGATTGTAGATTTTCAGAATATACTTAAA
>JAFTTE010000085.1 GCA_017466905.1 Clostridia bacterium
ATATTAAAAACAGAAGAAGTGTCAGGACATTTGACGGCAAAGAATTGAGCAAAGCTGACATAGAAAAATTGACATCTTTTGCACAGACAATAGAGAACCCATATAAAATACCTGTAGAGTTTAAATTGCTTGATGCAAAAAAAGACGGACTTACCTGCCCTGTAGTCAGTGGCACAGATTTATATATTGGCGGTAAGATAAAGCAGGTGCCAGAGGCAAACATAGCATTTGGCTACTCTTTTGAAATGCTTGTGCTCTATGCGCAGTCGCTTGGCATTGGTACGGTATGGCTTGGCGGCACAATGAACCGCGCGGCTTACGAAAAAGCAATGAAACTCGGTGCGGACGAAATGATGCCCTGCGCAAGCGCGCTCGGTTACCCATCAGGTAAAATGTCACTAAAGGAAAATATGATGCGTAAAGCCATTAAAGCAAACGAACGTATGCCTTTTGAAGAACTGTTTTTTGATCGTGACTTTAACACGCCGCTTACAAAAGAAAAAGCGGGCAATTTGACTCATCCACTTGATATGGTAAGGCTTGCGCCCTCTGCCGTAAACAGACAGCCTTGGCGTGTTGTTGTAGTTGATAATGCCGTACACTTTTATTTAAAGCGTAGCAAAGGCTTTACCGCCTCTGCGCTTGATATGCAAAAGATTGATATGGGTATCGCGCTTTGCCATTTTGACCTTGCCGCAAAGGAAGACGGCTTGAATATAACATTTGCTGTAAACGACCCTCAAATTGCAGCAGAAACCGACACAGAATATATTGCATCATACTTCGGTTTCTCCCCTTTTTCATTACACTAACCCATATGTTTTTGTTATCGGGTCTTCAAAGAGTGGAATATTTGGTGTCGCAAATGTGAAAATCATAAATAAAACCGTTATAATGCATAAAAGAACTATTGCCACAGTTGATGACAGGCAAAAGTTCTTTTCGCTTTTCATAAGCCGTGTTTCGATTATAAAGGCAACCGCCGCCGCAATAAAAAAGATGGCTATATTAAACCAATCTGCCGAAACACCTAAAACGCCTGTATAGGTGTAATACATAAGGGGTATTACCGTAAGTCCTGTCATAATACCTACAAGTTTAGCGCACCAAAAGTTTTTATAGTCTTTAGCAAAATATCGGCTCTCCAAAAGTGCAAAAATAACCAGCGGAAAAAATAATATTTTCATATGCTCCCATGTAGACTCATTTACTGCAGAAAATAATGCAACAAAGGCGCTATCTGTCCAATCATAAAGAAAGTGAAGCAATGTTCCCACAACACCCGTGAATACAAATCCTGCGAATTGCCAGAATAGTAATGATTTTTTCATACATTCGTCCTCCTACCTAAATTAAGTATATTCATAAAACACCAATGTATGAAAAAAGCGGCAAGGAAATCCCTGCCGCCATCAATTATTCTTTTATACTTAATTCCTTATAAACTTTTCTGATAATCACAGCTCCAATAACAAAGGTTAATATATCTGCTACGGGGAAAGAAAACAAAATACCATCAAGTCCCATAAAGATAGGCATAATAATAGGCAAAAACACACCGAAAATAATTTCGCGGGTGAGTGAAATTATTGTGGATAAAACCGCTTTGCCGAGCGCCTGCAAATATATAAAAGTACCCTTGTTAATCATAGCAAGCGGCATCATACAAAGATAAATACGGAAGCTCTTGACAGCAAAGTCGGTGTAATACGCGCTTTCGTTGCCTGCGCCAAAAATACCGATTAACTGATACGGTAAAAATTCTACAATAAGCAATGCGACAATTCCAACCGCTGCTTCTGCTATAAGCAGATAAGTAAATAATTGCTTTGCCCTGTCTTTTCGTTTTGCGCCGATATTATATCCGACAATGGGAATACATCCCGCTGCAAAACCAATGGCAATAGAAATTGCAATCTGGAAAAATTTCATTACAATACCAAGAACCGCAAGTGGTATCTGCGCATATTCTGCCTGACCAAAAATTTCGTCCATCGCGCCGTATTTGGTGCACATATTCTGCACAGCTGCCATAGAAATAACAAGTGAAATCTGCGCAAGAAAACTGGTAACGCCAAGAGATAAAAACTTTTTCATAAGGTTACTGAAAAAGCCAAAACTACCCTTTGTGAGTTTGACAGATTTCATATGGCAGATATACCACAAAGACAAAACCGCGGTAAGAATCTGACCGATAACGGTTGCAACGGCGGCTCCCATCATACCCATTTTCATCGGGAATATGAAAATCGGGTCAAGAATGATGTTTGTAATAGCGCCTGCAAGGGTTGCAAACATAGCAAATTTTGGGCTACCGTCCGAACGGATAATCGGGTTCATGGCCTGACCGAACATATAAAACGGAATACCCAGCGCTATCCAAAAGAAATACTCTTTTGCATAGGCAAAGGTTTCATCGTTTACTCTGCCGCCAAAGGCTGTCAATATAGGGTCTTTAAAGATAAGGTATACTGCCATCAACACAATACTGCTGATAACGCAAAGCATTATAGCATTACCGACGCTCTTGTGCGCATCATCTTTTCGGTTTGCGCCAAGCGAAATACTGACAAACGCGCAGGTGCCGTCACCAATCATTACAGCAATACCAAGCGCGATAACCGTCAGCGGAAATACTACTGTATTTGCGGCGTTGCCGTAAGAGCCTAAATAATCGGCATTGGCGATAAATATCTGGTCGACGATATTATACAGCGCGCCTACAAGCAGTGAAATGATACACGGTACAGCATATTTGCCCATTAGTTTGCCTATCTTTTCTGTAGCAAGATAGGACTGATTTTGTTGTTTCATTTTTATAAAACCTCCTTAAAAAAGCGCAAAAAAATAATGCGCAAGTCCCAAACTGGACTTACGCATTACTGCTACTCGTTGCGATTATTATAACTTAAATTTATAAAATTTTCAAGAAGAAAAATAAATTTTTTCTTATAAATCCTTCGTCCAAACAGCTTAAACGGCTCATTTTTGATGTTTATATCTTATTTATGGTCTTTATCAATTATTTTTATGGTTAGGCCGACGAAAATTATTGCATTATTTTTTTAACATCTGCTTAATTTTTTCAGCATTGGCAGAAGGTGTTTTTAGTCCGTTTATAAGTTTATTGTAAAACCTATTAACATCCTTATCGCTCAAAATGCAGGATACCTGACTGTTTTTAAGAGCTATTTTAAACAGGATTTCTTTATCTTCGGATGACCAGTCATCATACTCCTGGAGTTGCTTTATCATCATATGCGTTGTAGCAAAGGTAGCGCTGTTTTCAAGCGCCATAATTAAATCCGACTTTTTCTTTTCTTCATCACTGCGCTGCATATCTGCAGCCTGGTTTTCATTTTTGCACTCAACATAGATATTTTCAAGCGCTTCGTTGGCGGCAGTTCTATCAATAATTGCTTTGATTAATTTGTCAAGTTTGGCACCATCGGAATAGTCGGCAGGTGTATAGTATCTTATTCTGCCCTCGCGCATCATTTTATAAACCTTAGATTTATCCTCAGTTTCGGCATTATAAACAGCTATAGAATGACCGCCGTAAGAATTGATGAGCTTCATACAAGGAATATCGGTATCGCTGTCGCCAATATAAACCATATTGCGAAACGGTACTCTTATTTCTTCGGGGCTGAAAGAGTCATTAACCCCCTGATCGTTGACATTTAAAACGCCTTTACTGATTCTGAAAAGGAATTGCGTTTTATTGGTATAATTTACAACCTGAGACGGCCACTTTGCCACGCCGAAATCATCATAATAAAATGAGCTTGCATATATTTTTTCAAACGCACCGTTTTTGGCAACGCTTGTGCCGTCAATCATTTCCTTAAGCCCACAGGAAATAATGTAATGCTCAACTATAACGCCGTGCTTTTCACCGTATTTTTTAATACGCTCAAACCAATCTTCAACACCTGGAAAAAGGTGGACCTTTGAACCGTATTCTTCTAAAGTGGTTTTATTAAAAACAAACTTACCCTTTGATTTTTCAATCATTTTATACATATACGCAAGGTTTTGGTCCATATCATTATTTTCAGCAAGCTCGTTTGTCTCGGTCCAGAAATCGTTTACATCATAACCTACTGGTTGAATATACCCTTGAGCCTGCATATCGTCCGGAGATAAAGTTTTATCAAAATCATAGCATATAGCCAAAACCGGTTTGTCCGCTTTATATTTTCGTTCGTATGTTTCTTTCATTTTACTTTC
>JAFTTE010000086.1 GCA_017466905.1 Clostridia bacterium
CGAAACGTTTGTACCGCCCTGCTCAATGTAGGTGTCATATCCGTCGGGGAAAGATTTGATAAAATCATCCGCTTGTGAAAGCTTACATGCTTCAATCATTTCTTCGTCGGTGGCGTTTTCGTTACCCCAACGAAGATTGTCTTTTATAGTACCCGAGAAAAGTTGATTTTTTTGCAACACCATCGCAACCGAGTCGCGAAGCGTTTTAATATCATATTCGCGTACATCAATGACGCCAACCTTTACGCTAACCTCGGTGACATCGTAAAGTCTGGGAATAAGCTGCACAAGTGAAGATTTACCAGAGCCTGTGCCGCCGATAACGCCTACCGTCATACCTGATTTTATATGCAAATCAATATCTGCTAAAGAATTTCTGTTGGCAGTTTTGGAATACTTAAAGTTTACATTTTCAAAGTCAATACTACCGTCTGCAACACTGTAAACAGGATTTTGAGGATTATGAAGGTTGGGTTCTTCATCCAAAACCTCACAAATACGTTTCATTGACTCCATAGACATAGTCAGCATTACATATATCATAGAAAGCATCATAAGCGACATAAGTATCTGCATACCGTAGGTAAGCATAGCCGAAATCTGACCTATATCAAGCAATGCACCCTGACTTGATATGGTTAGCTTTGAGCCTACAATAAGCACAAAAATCATATTAAAGTACATACAAAGCTGCATTATGGGTCCATTAAGCGCCACTATGCGTTCTGCTTTGGTAAAGTCTTTGCATATGTCGGTAGCGGCTGTGCTGAACTTTTTGCTCTCGTATTGTTCGCGTGAAAAGCCCTTTACCACGCGCATGGCGCGGACATTTTCTTCGATAGACTCATTAAGCTTATCGTACTTTTTAAATACGCGGCGGAACGCGGGCATAGCGGTTCGAGCTATAAGTAAAAGACCGAAAACAAGCACAGGGACTACAACCACAAAGGTTGTAGCAAGACTGCCACCCATTATATACGCCATAACAATAGCAAATACAAACATAAGCGGGCTACGAATAGCTGTTCGTATAATCATCATATAAGACATCTGCACGTGGGTAATGTCGGTCGTAAGACGGGTAACCAGTGATGATGTCGAAAATTTATCTATGTTATGAAAAGAGAATTTTTGTATACGGGTAAAAACATCGTGACGCAGATTTTTTGCAAAACCTGCAGATGCTTTCGAGCAGGTAAATGCCGCTACACCGCCGCAGCAAAGCGATATTACCGCAAGACCTGCAAGCAATAATCCTGTTTTTAAAAGAACAGAAAGCTCTACCCCCGCTTTGATATCATTTACAAGGCGCGCTGTTATAAAAGGAATTAAACATTCTATTACAACCTCGCCTACCATAAGTAGCATCGTGATTATGCTGGGGGTTTTATATTCCCTTATACGTTTTGCTAATTTTTTAATCATTCTGTTACCTCCAAATTAGCTTTGATTTTATCAACCACACTGTAAAAAGAATTTAGTTCTTCTTCTGTTATTCCCTTTTTAAGTGTGCTTTCTATCATTTCAATATTTTTAGTAGCTTTTTTATGAATTTCAATTGCCTTTTCGGTAAGCACTATCTTTTTAAGACGAGCATCATAAGCGACAGGCTCACGAGTTATAAGACCGTTCTTTTCCATAAGCTTTAGCATATTTGTAGCGGTTGAGCGGCGGATAGAAAAACGCGCCTCAAAATCACGCTGAAAAATATCTTTGTCACGGTTTTCATAAAAATATCTTATCGCCCAACCGTGAACACCCGTTGACTCTTTAAATTCTGCGGGTTTTGTGCTTTGCACAAAGCGTTTGACATAATTATTAAGTGTTCTTATTTCAAAACCGAGATGCCGTTCTTTTTGCATAAAGACACCGCCTTAAAATATTGTTAGCAAACTAACATTTGATATTATAATACCGATATCTACCATTGTCAACACAGTAAAAATGAATTTTTTATTAAAATTTAAACGGTATGCTGTGGGAGACCCTCCGTAAAGAAGTTGTCTCCCATGTCTTTTATATTAACAAAACAAATGACACTTTACACAAGGATTGTGAAAGTGTCATAGTGGGTTACATACTTTGAAAAAGATATCACTTACCGAAAAATAAACTTTGTTCTTCTCGGCGGGTGAAGTGATATTGCAAACTATCGTTTGCAGTGATATTTTTGCCCCATAGCAAAAGCGTGATATTATATTCGCCTTAGAAACTGTCCGAAGGACAATATCACGATGCGAAGCATCATATAACTGCGAAGTAATATCACTCGCCGAAAGGCGAATATAACTGAGTCGCACTTCCTTACGGAGTGCGACTCGTAGCATACCTTTTGATTTACACAATTTGTGCTAATACACTTTCAAAATACTCTTTTGAAACTGCTGCAATCTGGTCCATTTTTGCGCATTTCACATCAAAACTATCATCTGTCCCGATAACTGAAAGTATCTCTGCTTTTGCCATTTCGGTTTTACCTAAAATAAGGTTTACAAGCTCTTTATGACTATCATCGCCGCCTATTGTTAACTTATTGCTGTATTCAGCAGCAGATACCACAATCTTACCTATAACCTTAGCACCGTATTCCATATCTGGCTTCAGCGTTGCGTTTGTTATAACCTTTTCTTCAAGTCTGCGCATTGGCTCGGTAACCACGGGTTGCGACTCCTCTGCTCTTACCTTTTCAAGTTGGGTCTTTAACGACTTGATTTCATTAGCATTTTGATTGAGCTGTTTTTTAAGCTCTGCAAGTTCATGCTGTGTTTTTTGCAAATTTTCAAATAAAGATAAATTTTGTTCTATTAACTTTTTTTTACGCATTAACTTCACCTGACTTATGTTTTTTCTTGATGCTGACAATCAACACAAGTAAAACTATTGCTAAGATACTACCCGCAGTATCGATACACATATCACCAAACCTGCACGCTCTGCCAGGCACAAAGCACTGGTGTATTTCATCACTTACGGCATAAAGTGTACAAAAAATTGCTGCAGATAATGCTCGTATAGAAAATTTATATTTTTGAAATGTGTTTGCTGCAATACAAGCCAACAGACCTAAAATAAAATATTCAAAAAAATGTGCTGTTTTTCTTACAATAAACGTTGCATTATATGTTATTTTCGTTTGCTGACTTGGTGTTAAATCTTCAAAATCAGAACACATAGTAGAAATCATCTTTGATACTATTCCGCCGCTTAACTGTGAAGACTCTTTTGCAGGCTGTGCTGACATAACAAATATAAGTGCCGCCCAGATAATCAATAACGAAAATGTTATTATTCTGATTTTTTGTAACTTATTCATATCAGAAGAACAACGGATAGGGATTTATCCAGCCGCCGTTTCTAAGTATGCCTAAATGCAGGTGATATCCTGTTGACCAGCCTGTAGTACCTACATAACCTATTATATCGCCCTGTTTTACATACTGACCGTTTGATACAATAATTTTTTGAGCATGGGCATAGTACGCTACATAGTTTGCAGAACTGCCGTTTATGTTGAGAGTACCGTGATTTACGGTCGCATAGTTGCCGTAACCATTGCCACAGCAATTGCCGTATTTTTTGTAGTTATGACTGCAACCATTATGAACAAGTGTTACATAACCGTCAGCAATAGCGCGTATGGGTTGTCCTGCAATACCGCCACCTGCAATATCTATACCGTTATGGTGACCCTTATGAACCGCGTCATTGCTTTGGAATCCTGCACTTATCATAAAAAAACCGCTTACAGGCCATTGCAAGCCTGTGTTTGAGTTTATAAATGTGCTGTAGCTTTTATTAGCAATATCGTCCTCTAATTGTTTCTGTAACTTTTTGATCTGGGCAATGATAGCGTCAACATCTTCCTGATTTTCTGCCTGCTCTGCCGCTATCTCATTATAG
>JAFTTE010000087.1 GCA_017466905.1 Clostridia bacterium
AATCTTCTGCTCTTTTCTCAACTGTTATTTCGACAATAGAGCCCTTCACATTACTGCCCTTTATTTAATCGTTAAATTTAGGACTTTGATATTTTTCACAAAGCCTGCTGCTTTCTTTAGCTCTTCTCAACTGCTCTATGCGGTCATCTATTTCTCCGTATTTTTTTAACAGTTGCTTTTTTTCTTCTACCGTCAACCTGCCTCTTCCTCCTGTCTATCATATCAAGCAACATCACAAACTGCCCGTAGGATTTATATGTCCCGTATTTTTTGTTATAATCTTGGCGAAACTTTTCTACAATTCTTATACTTTTGCTTCTCTTAGCTCTCAGCAGATTAAGGCATTCTTCACAAAGTCCGTTTTTTACACACTTACTTCCACAAACACAAAAATCCATTCGGTTCATAATTCTCCTCTTAAATACATCAAAATTCTTTGGACATCCTTCTCACTACCCATTTCAAAAATTTTTTTCTGGACATCTGAATTAACAAAAGTAAACATTTCATTAATAAGCTCTGCAAGCATATCCACGCTCTCATATAAATCAATATTTTTAACCTCAAACCCAAAAACATCCTTCAGCGCATTAACGTATCTGTTTAAACGCATAATGCACGGCACCAACCTTTCAGCAACCTCTGTCTTTTCAATCAAGGCATCAAATTTAAAAAAATCATCACCTCTACACTCAGGACATACAGCAATCCTTTCATAAGGCGGATTGTCAAGCCCGTGCTTCTCTTCCGAAAAAGCTGGAATGCCAAACATTTTCTGACATTCATTGCAAAAAAATTTTTCACTTCTCATCTATATCAAAATCCCCGCACCTTAATTTAAGTATAAAGTTCTCTTTAGTTAAAAGCTTTAATCTATCGTTGTTCTTAGACAGTAAACCCTCAAGCGCAAAATTGCGCTTATCTGACAGTATCGCACATATAAGGCTTACTATCGATATAAGTAGCAACAAAATTATTAATATTAAAAACAAATAAAGACTCATCCCTTCCAAGACAATATAATTCATACTCTACCTCCTTCTCTTTTGTATCTTAATTAGATACTCGCACTGTAAAAAAATAAAATACCACCTCCACATTAGTTTATTTACAGTATTGTATCTTTTTGAGATACAGAAATATTATCACCTTTTTTTTGCTTTGTCAAGTGTTTTGTATCTAATTTTTATATTTTTCTTGACTTTTTGATATTTTTAAGATACAATTGTTGCAGAAAGGATTTGATTTTATGAATATAGGCGACTACATTAAAAAACTGCGTAACGAAAACGGTTATTCACAAGAGGAATTAGGCAGTATGCTCGGCGTTCAACGCGCCGCTGTTCAAAAATGGGAGTGCGGTACTGTCAAAAATTTAAAAAGAGAAACGATTAAAAAACTCTCTGAAATTTTTAATGTTCCTCCATCTTCTTTTATTGATACAGACTATATGTCTTACAATAATATTCTTCCTATGCCAAATATGAACCGTATTCCAATTCTTGGCACTATCGCCTGCGGAACACCAATACTTGCTGCGGAAAATCTTGAGGGTGAAACCGCAATCCCTGAAGACATCAACGCCGACTTTGCTCTGCGTTGCAAGGGTGACAGTATGATTGATGCCCGTATCCACAATGACGATATCGTATATATACGCCAACAACCCACCGTAGAAAATGGCGAAATCGCTGCTGTTCTTATCGATGAGGAGGCAACTCTTAAAAGAGTATATATATCAGGCAATACCTTAACATTAGTTGCCTGTAATTCAAAATATCAACCTCTTGTCTACACAGGCGAACAGCTCAATCAGATTCGCATTTTGGGCAAGGCCGTAGGCTTTACCAGCACAATAAAAAACATATGACATAAAAGCACTTGCAGAAACAAATTCTGCAAGTGCTTTTAATCTACTATTAAAATTATTTTGCATAGTCAACAGCGCGGCTTTCGCGTATGATGTTAACCTTAACTTGACCCGGATATTCTAACTCATTTTCAATCTTCTGAACAATATCGTGAGCCATAATAACCATCTGGTCATCATTTACAGCCTCAGGCTTAACGATAATACGAACCTCACGGCCTGCCTGAATAGCATAAGAATCCTCAACACCGTTAAAGGACTTGGCGATTTCCTCCAACTTTTCAAGACGCTTGATATAGCTTTCAATGTTTTCACGTCTGGCGCCTGGTCGAGCAGCACTTATGGCGTCTGCTGCCTGAACAATACAGGCGATAACAGTTTTAGCCTCAACATCACCGTGATGAGCATGAATTGCGTGAACAACCGCCTCATTTTCACGGTATTTTTTAGCGGCCTCAACACCAAGCTGAATGTGTGAACCTTCTTGCTCATGGTCAATAGCCTTACCTATGTCGTGAAGTAAGCCGGCACGCTTAGCAAGCGTAACATCAGCACCAAGCTCTGCCGCAATAAGACCTGATAAGTAGCACACCTCGAGCGAATGGTTAAGCACATTCTGACCGTAGCTTGTACGGAAATGCAAGCGTCCAAGAAGCTTTATAAGCTCGGGATGCAGATTGTGAACACCACTATCTACCATAGCACGTTCGCCCTGCTGCTTGATTATAGCCTCTACCTCAGCAGTAGCCTTAGCAACGGTTTCCTCAATTCTTGCAGGATGTATGCGACCGTCAACAATAAGCTTTTCTAATGTCACACGTGCAATTTCACGGCGAATAGGCTCAAAACTTGATACTGTAATTGCCTCGGGTGTGTCATCGATTATAAGGTCAACACCGGTCGCATTTTCGATAGCTCGGATATTTCGACCCTCACGACCGATGATACGTCCCTTCATTTCATCATTGGGCAGCGGCACTACTGAAATAGTGATTTCTGATGAGTGGTCAGCAGCACAACGCTGAATTGCGTGGGCAATAACCTCACGGGCAAGCTTGTCAGAATCTTCACGAGTTTGCTGCTCAAATTCCATAATCTTTACAGCCTTTTCATGAGAAAGTTCACCCTCAAGCATCTGCAAAAGATTCGCCTTTGCCTGCTCTTTAGAAAGACCTGAAATTTTTTCAAGCATTTCAAGTTGACTGCGTTTAAGTTGTTCACATTCTTCGATTTTAGCATCGATTTGCTTTGCTTTTTCCTGGAGTTTTTCTTCCTTAACCTCAAGATTATCTATCTTACGATCAAGTGTTTCCTCCTTTTGCTGAAGTCTGTGCTCTTGTCTTTGCACTTCGACTCTTCTTTCGCGAAGATCTTTTTCGGTGTCCTGACGAAGCTGATGAATTTCTTCCTTAGCTTCAAGCAGGGTCTCTTTTTTACGCGTTTCGGCAGTTTTCATTGCATCATTTAAAATGCGTTTTGCCTCAGCCTCAGCAGAGCCGATAGTTTTTTCAGCAGAACGACGGCGCGAAATTGAACCAGCCACAAAGCCTATAACACAAAGCACTACTGCAACAACACCGAAAATTACATAAAAAATCGGGTTTGTGGGCATATTATGTCCCTCCTTTATATTTAAAGCGATTTTACAGAAAACATAATAAAATATCTGTCGGGGATCGCTGTTTTTGCCCCGCGATAACAATTTCTTTGGTATCGGGTGAATTTCGCCAAAACTTCCACCAATACAAACTAAACTTATCTACATAATTTTACCACTATATTTATGCTCTGTCAAGAAAAATTGCCGTTTATGTTGTGTTAAATTGCAACAAAACGACAAAAAAATACATTATATAAAATAATATGACATATCCCAACAAGGCAAGCACGGAAAATGTCTGATATATATTTCATAATCAATCCGCAAATTCAAAACCTTTTCAGGTATTAAAATCAAGTCTTCGCTTCGGTGGTAAGCCGCTATCTGCATTTTTGGTTTATATCGCCTTATAGTGTCCGTACCACCGACTATTGCACTAGCTTCAGCGCCCTCAATATCCATTTTTATATAAGTAGGTGTGTCGTCCCTTGACAAAGCATCTATTGTAACAGAATTTATTATATTGCTACCCTCTCCTATATTCGACCCGCGCGAGCCATGCATATCAAAAGCAATTTGGCCATCCTTATCGCTCACGCACGCGTTAATATTGATAATATCTTTTATATTTTGAGTAGCCACACATAATTTATTGTATGTTTTAAAATCAGGCTCAACAGCAACTATTTTATCGTATTTATGGGCATTAGCCAAAAACTCTGCTACTGTATCTCCACGATAAGCACCAAGATCAAAATATGTTTCACTATCATTAAATTTCAATATCTTCTCATACACCTCGTCGCTTGGTGTTTCGCAGTCAAAAAGATAATTGATTTTACCCGTCAGCTTATACATTACTACATTTTTAAATACATTTTTTGAGACATCATCGGCAAGACGATTATATACCTGTTCCAATTGTTTTTTGTTATCAGATACATACTGCATATCAAAAAGCGTGTCCCCATATACGGGAACATCAGGGGCATAAAGCTCTTGCTCACTTGCTATTCGTTTTATATTTCCAATCACATCAGGTAGCGCTGTACCAAAGCAAACAAGCACAATCATATCACCAAAGTTTTGCTTTGCTGTTTTATAATCAGTCACATTAAAGCCGTGAAACACTTTTTGTCGCACAAAACCGTCCGATGCAAAAACACCGGATATTTTTATATCATACTTATTTAGCACCGATATAATCTTATCTGCGCCATTACCCATACCGTAAAGCACTATGGGTTTAGTTGTCTCTTTTAAATAGTTCCATAAATCTTTCATATGTTTATTATATATTTAAATGCAAAATTTTACAAGTAAGTTGTAGACAAAACTGAAATTATTTGATATATTTAATAGGTAATAAAAAATTGGGAGGTTATCTTCGTGAAGAAAGTACTCGCTTTTGACTTTGGTGCTTCAAGCGGCAGAGCCATGCTTGCCACCCTTAGTGACGGCAAAATTAATATGAAAGAAATTCACCGTTTCTCAAATGACCCTGTTGTTGTTCGAGGCAGTATGTATTGGGATGTGCTTCGTCTTTTCTTTGAAATCAAGTCAGGCATTACCAAGGCAGTAAATGAGGGCGGATTTGATGCAATAAGTATTGACACTTGGGGAGTTGACTTTGGCCTTTTGGATAGAAACGGCAGGCTGCTTGCTAACCCCTATCACTACCGTGACAACCGCACACATTCTATACCAGAAAAGGTTTTTGAAATCATCTCTAAAGACGAGCTTTACAGCAAGGCTGGGCTTCAGTTTATACACTTTAACACCATTTATCAGCTTATGTACTTAAAGCTTAATGAACCAGATGTTCTAGAGCGCGCCAACAAAATGCTTATGATGCCTGACCTTTTCGGCTATATGCTTACAGGTGAAATGAAAGAAGAGGCAACCATAGCTTCCACCTCTAACCTGCTTAATCCTTACACAAAGGATTGGGATTTCGAACTTATAGAGCAGTTAGGACTACCAAAATCAATCTTTGCGCCCATCACAAAGCCAGGTAGTGTTTACGGTTATCTTTCGGATGAAATCTGTGAAGAGCTTGGTTGCAATAAGGTGCCTGTAATTGCTGTCGGTTCTCACGATACCGCATCCGCTGTGGCAGCAACACCCACCGACCGTGACGATTTTGTATACATAAGCTGCGGTACCTGGAGTCTTTTTGGTATTGAAAGCAAAACACCGATCCTTACCGCTGAGGCTGCCAAGGCAGACTTTACAAACGAGGGCGGATTTGAAGATACTACACGTTTTCTAAAAAATATTATGGGACTTTGGCTTATTCAGGAATCGCGCCGTCAATTTAGACGCGAGGGTGAAGAGGTTGGCTTTGATGTGCTTGAAAAAGAGGCGTTGGCAGCCGAACCTTTCAAATGCTTTATAAATGTGGATGACCCCGCATTTGAGCCCGCAGGCAATCTGCCCCGCAGAGTAAAGGAATACTGCGAAAAAACAGGTCAGTATGTTCCCCAGACTCGCGGCGAGGTTATGCGCTGTATCTACCAGAGCCTTGCTATGAAATACAAGTATACATTTAATGCGCTGAATAATATGGGCGAAAAGAAATACCACAGCATCAACATTTTGGGCGGCGGTATCAAAGACCGTCTGCTCTGCCAGATGACAAGTGATGCTTGCAACGTGCCCGTTCTTGCAGGTCCTACCGAAGCCACCGTTATGGGTAACATTGGTGTTGCAATGAATGCATTGGGCGAAATTGCCAACTTTGCAGAGCTTCGTAAAGTAGTGTCAAATTCTACTGAAATTAAAACCTACACTCCAAATGATAATAATGCTTGGGAAAAAGCTTATGCCGACTATTTAAAGGCTACAGGGCTTTAATCACTTATTAACTGCAAAACAAAAAACTCTGCTTGAATCAAGCAGAGTTTTTTATTTTAAACATTTTACGCCTTTGCCATAGCTGCAATTTGTTCCTCATAAGCCTTTGTTTTTTCGGTTGTTCCATTCTCACCCGCAGGATGATATGTAGGAACTATAGACTCTACAAAATCTTTAACCATATCAGGCTCTTCATAGCATATATGCATTAGTTTTTCGATATTATCAAACAATTCATCCGCATCAAAATCAGTTGGTTTGCAGATGTTTATAAGCTTATTCGGCGTTGTACGCAAGCCCTCTGTCTCCATAAGACGCTCTTCATAAAGTTTTTCACCGGGACGAAGTCCCGTATACTCTATTTTGATATCAACTTCAGGTTTTAGTCCTGAAAGTCTTATAAGGTTTCGCGCAAGGGTGTCTATTTTTACAGGTGCGCCCATATCAAGTACAAATATTTCGCCGCCTGCGGCATAGGTACCCGCCTGCAACACAAGGCTTACCGCCTCGGGTATGGTCATAAAGTAACGGATAATATCGGGGTGTGTGACCCTTACCGGACCGCCCTTCGCAATCTGCTTTTTAAACACTGGCACTACCGAGCCGTTAGAGCCAAGCACATTGCCAAAACGCACGGCAACAAACTCGGTGTTGATTTTATCTGTCCCTTTTACAAACCTGTCTTCGACCTCGCTGTCATCATGTTCGTACAGCGGTCGCATTTTACTAAACTTGTCTTCCTTTATAAGCTTGTCAAAAGATTGTACAATCATTTCACAAAGGCGTTTGCTGGCGCCCATTATATTGGTTGGGTTAACCGCCTTATCGGTACTGATAAGCACAAATCTCTTGCATCCGTTAAGAGCCGCCGCAAAGGCTGTTTTGTAGGTGCCAAGCACATTGTTTTTTATGGCTTCTTGCGGGCTATGCTCCATTAAAGGCACGTGTTTATGTGCAGCAGCGTGATAAACGACCTGCGGTTTGTAGCGCGCAAAAACATCAAAAATTTTGCGGCTGTCACGCACCGAACCTATAAGCACTGTAAGGTCAAGCTCTGGATAATTTTCGCGAAGCTCTTGCTGAATATCATAAGCGTTATTTTCGTATATATCAAAAATAATAAGCTTACGCGGATTGTGAGCTGCAATCTGACGGCAAAGCTCACTGCCTATAGAGCCGCCACCGCCCGTTACAAGAATTGTCTTGTCCTGCAAAAAAGCAAAGATTTCACCCATATCAACGGTAATAGGTTCGCGTCCAAGCAGGTCCTCAATTGCTACATCAACAAGCCTGTTTTTGCCTATTTCACCGTCTTCAAGTTTGAAAACATCCGGCAATATCTTTAATTCACAATCGGTTTCTTTACAAATTTCAAGTATTTCTTTCTTATCTGCAGGTGATATTGTGGGTATGGTTATATATATCTTATCAACATCATATTTCTGTACCATCTGCGGTATATCATACCTATTGCCCACAATACAAAGATTATCGATATATCTGCCTACTTTATGAGGATTGTCGTCAATAAGGCAAACCACCTTGTCGGTAGAATCGGTAGCCATATTCATATCGTGCAATATCATTCTGCCGGCACTGCCTGCACCTACAAGCATAACACGCGACGATTTTTTAGCACGTGATACTGCGCGGCGACTACGCTCAAGCAAAATAAATCTGTAAGCGAAGCGCACAAATAACACAAACATAAACTGAAGTATTATTCCAAAAATATAGTATGTATACGGCATACGATTTATATCCATATCGCTTATATTTATAAATAAGGTTATTCCTACCGTATGAACAACAAAAGTAAAAATGGTAGCATACACAACGTTAAAAAACTCACGATAGCTTGCAAATGTCCAGATACTGCGGTAAAGCTTAAATACAGAAAAAATTATCAAACAAAAAACAGTATTTATTGGTATAAATTTAAGCCATGCTTCAATAAATTCAGGCGCTGTTTCAATCAGCGTATTTATCTGACAGTCAAATCTTAACCAAAGCGCGAGGAAATAAGAAAAATTAACTACAAACGCATCGTACACAAACAATAATATTTTCGCGACACTACTGCGGCTGATAGAAAATTTAGATTTTTTATTTTCTCTCATACTAACCCTCTCTATGTAATATTACTTATTAATTTTACAACAAAATAATAAAACTGTCAAGCAATATAAAAACCGCATTTGCTAAGGTATGCAAACACGGTTTTTAAATCAATTGGTTGGTATTAAAATCATTTTATCTCTTATCAGAGTATCCTCGTCTATTTCATTGATTTGTTTCAGTTCATCCACATCGGCAAAATAATGCCTTGCGATATCCCATATTTTTTCGCCTTGCGATGCAAAATAGACCGTCATTGCGCCGCTGTTTGTCTTTTGTACGGGTTTGCTGTCATTAACCTTTATATCTGTAATAAGAGGCAGATTGCTACACTTGTAAATTGAAGCACAGATATTAAGCTCTATTCTAAGTTCCATATTACATTCGCCCGTCAGCGTGTAATTGGCTGATGTTACCGTGATTTCAGGCGAGCATTTAAATTCACCGTTTATATTCATCGGGTGTGTATATTCAAAATCTATTGCCTTTTCATAAAATGTTGGAATTTGGTCACTGTCCATAGCAATTATAAAGGCAGTAACGGTACCGCAAACACGCATTGCGTCGTCACCAAATTTAACCGAATCAACCCGTGTCTCGCACCACATATCAGAGACCGCCGATAGAGTATTATCGGGAAATTCAAGATTTTTCTTGCAATTAAAGTTTTGGTTAATGTTCTCTATTATCTTATTAAAGCAGACCTCGTTTTTGCAGATATCAGCTTCATATTTACGGGAATACGCATCAAGAATTACAGCAACATCATTGTTACAGCAACACTCACTTGTAATCAGCAGCTTTGCCGTCAGCATCAACTGTCTGCATTCACCTGAGGCTGAAACACGGGGTTTTATTTCAAGATGTGCAATACTCACCTTTGACTCACAGTCGCACCCGTCGGATATTCCGTCAATCTCGATAAGCTGGCTAAACGGCAACAGATATCGCACGGTTTGCGGTGATGCGCTGCCCTCGGGCGCATACAAAAGCTTTATCGTCATTTCACCCTTTACCACCGATTTACCTGCAAGAATTTTGCTGTCGGTAATCGTGGCTTCGGCATCATATCTTATAACACAGCGAATATCAGGCTGACCGCTGCCGAGTTCTATCTCTTCTTCTATAAGCAAATATTTATCGGCGCAACCCATAGGCACGGTTGCCGGCACACTGCCGCGAAGCAGCTCTACATTACAGTCATCACAGTCGGATATTACATCGGTGAGCTTTCTTTTTTTAAGCGTTACATATATACCCGCAGCGCCGTGTATATCAATTTTTCTGCCTGTCACCGCACGGCAGTTTATGTATTCGCATTTTGTTTTAACGCTTAACATACAGCCGTCGGTATTTATTCCCGTATCAAAGCTTTTTGAAAAAGGATACTGATATTCATAAGAACTGATACAGTTATCACTGCCGCAGTAGATTACCGTTACCGTAACGCAGCCCTCTACCGAAATATTACTGCCGTTTGTTCCTTTAGAAGAAATACGCGACACCGCGCGACATTTCAGAATTTTAGATATATCGGCATAATAATCGGGTAAAGTAAAATCAATATCAATAGGCTGCTCTGCCGACTCGTTAAAAACTGTATCAAGGCTGAATACGCTTGTTTTAAGATTTTTTTGCTCCATTTATATACACACTCCAAAAATACTTTTTATTTAATTGTATTCGCGCAGTATGTACCTTATGACAAAAAGAACGGCTTGAAATTCAAGCCGTTCTGAAAATTTTATTCTTCGGTATTAACCTCTGGTACATCACACTCAAGGTACCCGTCTTTGATACGGTTTTTTTGCGTCAGACGGTCAAACACCGCCAGTGCACCAAGCACAGCCGAAAAGATTGCGACAACAGTTCCTATAAACTTTAAAAACTTTTTCATAACAAATACCTCCTATGTTTTACATTCTATATTATATATTCTATCTTTTTTAGACAAAAGTCAAGTATTTTTTACATAAACGGCGCAAAAAGATGCAATACAGCCCTTTTCAACCTTACATACCACGGCGATTTTTTCAACTTCTTAACGGTGATTTGTTCACACTGTAAAAGCAAGGTGTTGAAATGCTCTTTTATATCATAAACTGTTTTATTATCACATATCCACACGCCGCACTCAAAGTGGAATATAAAACTGCGATAGTCCATATTAACGGTGCCAACCGTAGCAACACTGTCGTCCGACACAAAAAATTTTGAGTGAATAAATCCGGGTGTGTATTCGTAAATCTTGACACCTGCTTCAAGCAAATCATAATAGTTATACTGCGTTACAGGATGAACATACCATTTATCAGGTATATGCGGAGTGATAATACGCACATCAATACCCGATTTTGCCGCAAGCCGTAGACACTCTTTCATAGAATTATCTATTATAAGATACGGTGTCGCAATATAAACATACCTTTGTGCAGAATTAAGTATCTGCATATAAATGCCCTCAGCGGGATTTTTGTTATCAAGCGGACCGTCTGCATAGGGTAGTAAAAAGCCTTTTTCAAGCACCTTTTCCTCTGATATATGCGCGCGCATATCAATAGCCTTGCCCGTGGTAAATTCCCACGTACTGCAAAACATAGCGAGAAAGCTTTTTACAGCGTCACCCTTTATAATCACAGCGCAGTCCATCCAATAACCAAACCGCTCAAGCTGATTGATATATTCATCGGCAAGGTTCAGCCCGCCTGTTACAGCCACTTTACCGTCAATTACAGCAATTTTTCGATGGTTACGGTTATTCATAAAAATATCCATAGACGGTCTTATCTTGTTAAAAACTGCTACCTCTATACCACGGCGCCGAAGACTCTTTATAAAGTTTTTATGCTGACGCTTTATTGAGCCAAAATCATCAAACAAAACCTTGACCTCAACGCCCTCACGCGCCTTTTGCTCAAGAATTTCGCAAACAGCCGACCACATTTTACCCTCGGCTATTATAAAGAACTCAATAAAGATATATTTTTGCGCCATACGCAGTTCATCAAGAAAGCGAGGGAAAAACTCTTCACCCGGCGCCAAAAACTCACACGATGAATTTTTATAAAGCGGAAAGCCAGACTCAAGCGTTAAATAATCTGCCTGACGTGAATGCAGTCCATCGCTGTAACGCAGGGTTTCATGTGCCTCGGTATCACGGGATAATTGCTTTATATACTTACCCTCGCATTTTTGCATCTTGCGCTTAACGTGCGGAAAAACTCGTCCGCCACCAAGCAGCATATATGCTGTTACGCCAAAAATAGGTACCGCCAGAATAAAGATTATCCAAAGAATTTTATAGCTTGATTTGCCGCTACTGTTGGTTATATAAAAAACCATTATGATAGCAAGTATCATACAAAGCGTATTTAAAAAGAAATAATGCTCCGAAAGTCCCATCATCATAACAATAAAAAACACGATCTGCACAATCAGAGAAACCGCCGAAAAAACAATATGTGTTGGAAACGGTATACCGCGTTTTTGTTTGAGCTTGTTCTTCACAATAGCACCCCCTAACATAATATATCTATTATATTGATTTTACCATAAAATTATGAACAAATCTACACAAACCCAAAAATCCCCTGTCGGCAGATGCCTACAAGAGATTTTCGGGTGTATGTATGTTTTCTGTTTTATTCGTGCACAGACAAGAGTTAGTCGTCGGTTTTCTGCTGTGTATTGCAGCCACAGCAGCACGATGATTGATTTTTGGAGTCGCCGCAGGCCTTACAGCCTGACGGACAGCCGATGCATTTAGCACCGTTTTTCTTTTGTTTTACAAGATATACTATAATTGCAGCAACGATGACTACTATAAGTCCAAGAATTATATAATCGCCTATACCCATAAGTATCACCTTTACTTAGCAGCTACCTTTTGTTTTGCATCTGCTTTTAAAGCGTATTCTGCCTTTAACTTCTTATCGGTATTAATAATGAGTGCTACTACTATGCCTACCATGCA
>JAFTTE010000088.1 GCA_017466905.1 Clostridia bacterium
CTGCGACCCTAACTCTTTAAATCTTTTTTCTACTATGCTTTTTTGGTAAGCCACGGTGCTGCCTGACTGCGGGTCATTTAAAAAATAATATTCGTCGCTATATCCTACAAGCACCAGACAATGCTCACCCGCAATCCAAGTAAACCTTTCACCGTTTTGCAGATACCAAGATTTCCCGCTTTTTGATTCCTTCATACCCATTGTAGCCCATATAAGCATGTGTTTATTGTTGTTTATATATTCATCACAAAGTTGCGCGACAGTTTTATTCGCTATTTTTTGCGCCTTGCACTCTGTGCTATTTTCATTTATGGCTTTTACTATTACCGAAGAAAAGCACCCGTATGAATTTTCAGAAAAAGGATTTCCCGCGAAAACCTCGTTTGGATCAGGACCGTATAATTCATTGTTTGATATATAAAAATTTTCACTGCAAGTAAGCCATTCACGCGCAAATTCCTGTGCAGTGATATTTGTACCATAATACTGTAACACCATAGCTGCCGCTACCGACTCACAGCCTGTAGGCAACTCGGGATACTGACAAATTGTGGACACATTTATAATTTTCTTATTTTCTTTAATTATAACCGTAGTTGGTTTTTCGTTTTCTTGCCCGACTATAAAAACGCTGACAAAAACAATTACCGCTACTATACATACTAAAAATATAAATTTTCTCATACCATAAGCCTCCCTTATGCTTTAATAATCATAAGAGAGGCTTGTATCATAAAGCGTGTATTTTTGTATCGGAGATGTATATTTTATGTTTTAAAATACTACGTAGGAACCTCCGTACTCATCTTTCTCCGATTCAATCACTTTCTGGTGCTGTGAAATTCCGAAAAGCATATAATAATCTTTAAAATCATTCTTATTTATTTTTTCATACCAAACGTAAAACTGTTTATCATTTAAAGATAACTGTTTTTTGTAATAGTTTTTGACAATGCTTTGCAAAATTTCAGATTTAATTGAATTGGTTTCGTCAAGCGGATATACCGAATAGTAATAAAAATCTATAATGGTATGCGTCTTTTGCTCGTATGCTATCCCAATCGTTCCGTGAACGGTTTGTGCAACTACGCACACAAAGTTCAATACAACAGGGCGGTCTTCAACCATAACAAGCGTTCCCGTCTGAGAGTATTCAATCGCACTGTCAGAAATCATTTCTTTCATACAAGAGCGTATTGTCTCATCTTCCTTAAAAACCGTGTCAAACAATATGCCTATATCTTCTTTTATATAAGATTCATTATTGTCTTGCCCCTCATTTTCTTCGGAAACAGGTCGTTCAAAATTCGCATACATATCTACGTCAATTTCACCGTTATAATAAAGCGCCGCTACTTGCTTGTCTGTAATTTTTGCAGCATTCTGATTGTTGTAATTCCAATACGCCGTTTCCTCTGTCAGTTTTTTATCACTTTGCCTGTTTACAATATGCGGTCCAAAAACAACAATGACGGTTATAACAAAAAGCAACAAGACGGCTACGGTTGATTTTATCCTATTCATTGCTATTACCGCCTTTCTTTAAGGTAAACGAAACTACAGTTCCCTTGCCCCTTTCGCTCTCAAAACAAAGTTCTGTTCCGTGAAGCGCGGCAATTTCTTTGCAAAGTGACAGTCCAAGCCCCGCGCCGCCTAACTTTCGCGAACGGGATTTATCCTCACGGTAAAAAGGCTCGGTTAGCATTTTTATGTTTTCTTTTGCAATTCCTCTGCCGTTATCCTCGACAAAAATATGAACTACATCTGTTTGGGACTTACTGTAAATTTTAACGCAACCACCCTCTGACACTGCCTTAAAAGCATTATCTGCAAGGTTGTAAAGCAAGGACAGCAGCATCACACTGTTTGCACATACCATTTCATCATCAAAGTTGACCGTAAACGCTACATTATATTTTTCACTCAAAAATTTGAGTGTTGCTTTCAGTTGCCCACCCACATTAAAAAGCCTGATTATTTCCATTTCGACCATTTCATTTTGCATCACATATAAATCAAGCAGTTGCCGCGACAGACTTTCAAGCCGCTTTGCTTCGTTGTATATTGACTCGGCAGCTTCTTTGCGCTCTTGTTCGTCAAGAACGTATGAGTTTAACATCTGGGCATAGCCCATAATGGCGGTCATAGGAGTTTTTAGTTCGTGCGTAAAATCTGCAACAAATATATCCCGCTTTTGAGTTTCCTCTTTTAGCTCTGAAATTTTTTCCTGTATAGCGCGGGACATTTTATTAAAACTTTGCGACAAATCAGATATTTCATAATCAGAGCTTTTTATATTTACCGTTTCACCCCATTTACCCAACGCAATTTGGTCGGTGGCTTTTGCAAGTTGATTTAAAGGTCTTGTCACTTTTTTTGCAAGAACAAATAACGCCAAACCACTTATTACCGATATTGAAAAAATCACCAAAGAGTATCCGTTCCAAAAAGTCTGACAATGCTTTTGAGTTTCGGTAAAGTCAGAAAGTACGGCAAGATAATATACATCGGTTCCCGCACTTAATCGACAAACCGATTTCATAATAATCGCGCTGTCCTCATTAACAAACCGCGATATTCCCTCACCGTCCTGCAATTTTGTATATTCGTTTTCCACCGTTTTGGTTGAATATATCTGCACATCGCTTACCGCAGAATTAAGCGTATTTTTTATCTGTCGGATTATATCGTTTTTTCGGCTACCTGTTATCCCACCGTATGAAATATCAGCAAACGCCATAAAGCTGTCTGCCGCGTAATTTGCCGCAGAATTTACCTGCTCTACTCTACTGTCCCAAACGGTGTCGGTTACATTTTTTATTAAAAATATTCCGCCAAACCCCATCGACAGCAAGACGATTATATATGCAATGCAAAAAAATTTAAACGATAATTTCATTTTAGTTTCTCCGGTACAAATTTATATCCCACTTTATAAACCGTTTCGATAGCATCATCAAGCTTTAGCTTTTTCTTTATACGCTGTATGTGTAAATCAATTGTTCGTGTGTTACCGTAATACTGCTCCTGCCATACCTGCTCATAAATGACTTCGCGATATAATGCAATGTTTTTATTTCTTACAAGAAACAAAAGTAAATCAAACTCTTTTGCCGATAACGGCACCAAATCGCCACCGAGGGTTACCGTTCTTGAAAGGGTATCAATTTTTATTTTGCCTATTTCTATAATCTTTTCGGTTTTGTTATATCTGCGCAAAACCGTTTCAACACGCGCTAAAAGTTCACTCAAATCAAACGGTTTTGAAATATAATCCTCAGCGCCTAGTCTTAAACCCTTTACCCTGTCTGCAACGGCGGTTTTTGCGGTAACAAATATAACAGGAATATCAAACTGTTTTATATAATCTATAAGGTCATAGCCGTCAATATCGGGCAGCATAATATCAAGCAGTATAAGGTCATACCGCTTTTCCTCTATCCATTGTGTCGCGGACATACCGTCATAAACCGCCTCGCAAATATATCCGTTTTTGGTAAGACACAACTTTGTCATATCGGCTATTGATTTTTCGTCTTCTATAATAAGTATTCGGTTCATCTCGCTCACCTCTGATTACATTATACTAAACTTTGTATCTTTTTTGTATCGTATTAAAAACGGCGACGTTGTCATATCAGACAGCGTCGCCGTTCCATAAATATTTACTTAAATCAATATGCCCGTCACTTTCAAAGACAATGCCCTCTTCTTCGAGCATCTGGCGCTGTATATCTCCGCCGCCAAAAGCAAAGGTATCGGCGGTTTTTCCCTCACGGTTAACCACCCTGTGACAAGGTATTATACCTGGCGCGGGGTTAACGTGCAAAGCGTACCCTACAACTCGCGCCCATCGCGGATTGCCCGCCATACGCGCCACAGTACCGTAGGTTGCAACCTTACCCTTTGGTATCCGGCTTACAACATTATATATTTTTTTAAAAGTTGTCATATCATACTCCGATTATCTTTTGTCAATCGGTATATATTTTACCTCGTCTTTAACGTTTATATACGCGGGTCTTATAATTTTGCCTGCGTTTTGTATCTCTTCGATACGGTGGGCAGACCAACCCGCAATACGTGCTATAGCAAAAAGCGGTGTGTAAAGCTCGTTTGGCAGACCGAGCATTCTGTAAACCATACCCGAATAGAAGTCAACGTTGGCGCTGACACCCTTATACATCTTGCGCTTTTCGGCAATGATTTCGGGCGCCATTTTTTCTACCGTGCGGTAAAGCTTATATTCTGCCTGCATACCCTTTTCAACCGACAGCTTTTTAGCATACTCACGCAAAATCTCGGCACGGGGGTCAGATAGCGAATAAACCGCGTGACCCATACCGTAGATAAGACCTGCGTTGTCAAAGGCTTTCTTATCAAGCAAATTTTCAAGATAGCGCTTAATCTGCTTGTCGTCAGTAGTATCAATGCTTGCCTTCATATCGTCAAACATCTGCACAACCTTAATATTAGCGCCGCCGTGACGTGGACCTTTAAGTGAGCCCAAAGCCGCCGATATTGCAGCATAGGTATCGGTACCCGAAGAAGTTACAACATGCGTTGTAAAGGTAGAGTTGTTACCGCCGCCGTGCTCAGCGTGAAGCACCAAGGCTAAGTCCAAAAGTCTCGCCTCGGTGGGTGTAAAGTTGCCGTCCTCACGCAGTATATAAAGCAGATTTTCAGCCGTGTTATACTCTTTTTTAGGGTAGTGTATAAAAAGGCTCTGACCGTTGTGATAATGCTGATAAGAATGGTACGCGTAAACCGCCAACAGCGGAAACTGCGCTATAAGCTGTAAAGACTGACGCAGTACATTAGGCACCGAAATATCATCGGGATTTTCATCATAGCTGTAAAGAGCCAGCACACAGCGGGAAAGTATGTTCATCATATCCTTACTTGGCGCTTTCAGTATCATATCACGCACAAAAGATGGCGGCAGAGAGCGGTAGTTTGACAGCTGCTCACAAAACTCTTTAAGCTCGTCACCTGTCGGCAATTTTGAAGAAAGCAGCAAATAAACCGCCTCTTCAAATCCGGGTTGACCGTCATCTGAAAAGCCTTTTACCAAATCAAATATATTAACACCGCGGTAATAAAGCTCGCCTTTACACGAAACCTCATTACCGTTTTCGTCCTTTTTGCGTGAGTTAATGCACGAAACTTCGGTAAGACCAGCAACAACACCTTTACCGTCAAGGTCACGCAATCCGCGTTTTACGTTGTGCTGCATATACATTTCGTACTGAATATTATTGTTATTGCACGATTTTTCAGCAAGTTCTTTAATATAAGGGGTAATTTCGGAGTAGTTCATTTTTGTTCCTTTCGTCTTTGCTTTTATTCATTTTAACATAAAGTTAAAAAACTGTCAATTTTGCATTGCAAAATTAACAGTTTCTTAAACTCTTATTAAAAGCATAAACGCAATAAGTATAAACAGTATTCCAAAATTAAATGCAGTAAACTGTTTTATATAACTTACCGTCTTTTCGGGGCAGTGCTTGGTATATTCACGGTATGTGATAAGGCTTGCCAATGAGGCAATCAGCGTACCCGCGCCACCTATGTTTACACCCACAAGCAAATCGGCATAGTTGTCGGTAAACTGCGACAGCAATATTGCCGACGGCACATTACTGATAACCTGACACGATGCCACGCTGAAAAGCAGAGTGCTTTTATCTAAAAGATAGGAAAATATGTTTTGTACCGCGTCAATGCGAGCCATATTACCCGCGAATATAAAGAAAAACACAAAGGTAAGCAGCAGCGGATAATCCACCTTTTTAAGCGCGTCACGGTCGGCAAAAAACAGCACAGCGGTAATTACCGCAAGACCTGCTAAGTAAGGTATTCCTCTGAATACGATAGCGATACTAAGCGCAAAAAGGCATAGGTAAAGCGCCGTCTTGCCACGGGGTAAGTTTACCTTTTCGCCCTCTATTTTTAGTGGCTCGGGGCGCACAAATATGATACAGCAAAGCGTAATCAGAACAATTGACACCACAAACGGCGGAGCCATAATTGACATAAATTCAAGGTTTGGAATATTGAATTTGGTATACAAATAAAGGTTTTGTGGGTTGCCAAAGGGCGTTAGCATACCGCCCAAATTAGCGGCAATATTCTGCATAATAAAGGTAAATGCCATATACTTTTGCTTGCCCGTAGTATTTAATACAAAATACCCTAACGGCAAAAAGGTAAGCAGCGCCATATCATTGGCAATAAGCATTGAGCCTATAAAGGTTATGTACACCAGCGCCAACACACAAAGACGGATGTTTTTAAAAAGCTCTACAATCTTTTGCGCCATAGTATAAAAGAATTTTATGTTCCTGAGCGCACATACTACCGCCAACACACTGTAAAGGCAGGATAAGGTTTTAAAATCAAAATAGCCAAGGTATTCTCGGTCGGGCGGCACAATAACAGCGGTTACAACCGCCGCAACAAAAGCCACAACCATTACGACATTGTTTTTAACAAACTGTATCACACGAGGCGAAATATTAATATGAGGTATGTGTATGTGCTTACGCGCTATAACTCTTGTGCTCAAAACCTTACCCCCTTTTTATATCTTTTGGCGCAAAACCTTGACAATTTTACTGCAACAAATCTGAAAAGTCAATCATTTTATTACATAAAAAATACCGCATATCAATTAAGATATACGGCATTTTGCATATGAAATTCAATTATCAGCCTTTTTTGCGGTATCAATGCTTTTGCCAAACACAACAAATCGCTGATACAGATATTCGGTGACAAAGTTTATAAGCATTGTACCTATCAAAACTATGTATTCGTTAACGCCTGCATTATCGGTAAGTGCCGCAGTCCACCAGGTAGAAAGCGGTGTGAAAACAAGATAAAATATCGCTACCTTAAGCATAGCTATCGGTATGTTGTTTGCCGACTGGAATGTGAATTTGCGGTTAAGAGTAAAATTCCACAGCACCGAAAGTATGAGCGCTACAAGATAAGAAATCCAGTATTTTAAATGTAACAATTCATTAAGCAAGGTAAAGCTTACCGTTTGTATAACACCTGCGCTTATTGAAAACAGGATAAATTTTACCGTGCGTAAAAGCTCTTTCTTTTTGTCTGCCATATTATATCAACCCCTTTAAAGATATTGTATCATAAAAACTGTTATAAAATCAACCTTGTATCTTATTTCAAAATGATATATAATAAAATAAAAACATAAAGGGGTTTTGAAAATGGTATTTGATAATCTTAAAAATTGCGAATTATATTACGGTATGCATCCGCGATTCCGCGACGCGTTCGATTGGATTAAAAAGGCAATAAGTGAAAACACTCCCGCAGGCAAGTATGAAATCGACGGCAAAGAGCTGTGGGCATCTGTGCAAGAGTACACCAGCAAGCTTTATGAAGATGCCAAAGCCGAAGCGCACAAAAATTATATAGATATTCAGTTTATAGTTGCAGGCACCGAGGTTATCGAGGGCTTTGACATATCTAAAGCCACACCAAAAAGCGAGTATAACGATGTAAAAGATGTTATGTTCTATGAGGATAACGCAAATGCGGGAAAAGGCGTTTTAACCGATAATGAGTATGGTATCTTCTTCCCCCACGATGTTCATAAACCGGGTATATGCCTTAACGGTAATCAGGCAACTGTTAAAAAAATTGTAGTTAAAGTGAAAGTTTAATTAATGCACAATGCACAATTCAAAATGCACAATTAACAAAAAGTCAAGCCACTGCTTTAAAATTTGAAGCAGTGGCTTATAATTTTATAAATTCTCTAAATCCGCTTTTGACATATCGTTTTCAAGATTATCGCGTGCAAGGTCTGTGTCAATTGCCTTGTACACCGATGATATCGGTTTTTCCGCTTTGTGTGGTGTAGTGTGATACACCTTTTGACTTGGCGCCTCGGTTCCTGCGATTATCGGCTTTACGTGCGCCTTGCCGCTTTTTGCCTTACCCTGAATTTCGGGTACAGGCGGTTCGGTATTACGCGGTTTTGTATGTGTGCGGTCTATTCTGCTCATTCCTTTTTTTGCCATAAAAAATCACCTCGGGATTATTATTCCCCGAGGCGATAACAATATCAACAATTGTAATAGATTATCATAATTTCCAAAAACAAATTTAAAGTATATTTAATTCGTAACTTTTATCGCTGCAACATATAAAAGCGAACCGAAATTTCCAGCACTCCTAATCGTTAGCATGGTATACACAATATCCACCAGATGTCACTTGATTTACACATCTAAACTCGTGACAAGTATGTTGGGAGCAAAAGGCACTGCCTTGAGAGCTATCTATTGAATTTTGATTTCCACAATCACTTTTGCCACATTTATGATATTGGCAATATCTTTTGTTTTTAACACTCTTATCATCGCATCCACTTCTGCTACATTTATGCATACTACAGTATACACTACCCACCCAAGTAGTATTATCGCAAATTAAACACTTGTTATCTATTTCGGTTTCTATATCTATATCAACGTTATCAATTGATGAAGTTTGAACTTGCATGTCTTGATTTGATTCGATCTTAGACTCTGTTTGAATAGAATTATTTTTTGATAAATTATTTTCTTTTGTTTCAGTGCATCCCGAAATCAACAATAGCACACACAAACCAATAATTATACTTAAATGTTTTTTCATATTGCCCTCCATTTTTAAATTCCATAATTATTGAGGCCAAACCGACATGCCTGTAATTTTATTGCCGAGATATTTAGCCTCTATCATTCTTCGAGCATTAATTGCATCTGGTGCAAACACAATTTCCTCCACTAACTTTCCGTTAAGTAAAAATCTTACTAAAAATTTTCTTTGCATAATTTTCTTCCTCCTTAAATATCCTGTCCATATTATATGACATATTGTCATAATTGTCAAGAGAAAATATGACATAATGTCATTAGGTGATGTTGTGAAAAATAATTTAAAACTACTACGCAAAAGCAAAGGATATACACAAATTGCTTTGCAGATGAAAACAGGAATTGAACAAGCACTACTTTCAAAGTTTGAAAACGGTGAGCGTGTACCGCCTACCGAAACACTTATAAAACTTGCAGATTTTTATAATGTCAGCATTGATTATATACTCTGCAGAACCGATAACCCCAACATACAAAAATGAGCCGAAAAATTCGGCTCATTTTTTTATGTTGCTAAATCCCGATACAACGCATTGCGAATCTCGGTCTGAATTTTAACTTCCCAACTGAATATTGACTGGAAGTATGTAAGTGATATTTTGTTATCACAATCCACCATCGAAAATGCGCCCGCAGCACCGTCCCAACCAAATTCACCAATGGGGCTTAGGTTGCCGCTACGCTCGGGGATTGTGTGCGTACGCACACCAAGACCATAGCCATAGCCCTCACGCAACTGATAAAAATCCTCTTGCGACCTACCGCTTAACTGATTGGTTTTCCAGAGATTTATAGTATCCTCTTTTAAAATGCGGTTGCCGTTTTTTGCTACACCGCCACAGGCAATAGTATCCAGAAATTTTGAATAATCATCGCAACACGAGGTAAGTCCTGCGCCGCCGCTCTGATAATCCTCACTCAAATTATACGGGCAATCAAGCGGTTGTTTTTTCGGTATGTTGTTCTCATCAAATCTGTAAAGCACTGCCATGCGTGACAGGCGTTCCTCATCCTTTGGCACCCCAAAGAACGTATTAGGCATACCAATTTTATCAAATATATTTTGCTTCATATAATCGCCAAGGCTAAGTCCCGACCACACCTCAACAAGTGCACCCAAAACGTCGTGGCAAAGGCTGTAACGAAATCGTGTGCCAGGCTCAAACCCAAGCGTTTTATCCGCCATTGCGCAAACTAAATCACGGGTAGAGGTTTTGCCCTGCGCTTTTGCATTTTTTATATCGTCGGAATAAAGATTGTAATCAAGACCCGCCGTCATAGTAAACAGATGTCTTACCGTGATAGGTGTTTGTGCATATCCGCTGTCAGTGTTCTGGGTGTTCTCACCTGCAGTGGCACCGCTTGCAACCTTAGCGGCGTTGTCGGTATTGAGTTCATCGGTGGTAATTTTCATTTTGGTATATTCGGGCAGATATTTTGATATAGGATCATCAAGGTCATACTTTCCCTGCTCTAACAACTGCAAAGCGCTACAGCAGGTAAGCATCTTTGTCATAGAGAATATAAGATAAAGCTCGTCCCCAGTAACCTTCTTGCCATTTTCGATATCACTGTATCCCGTAAAATATCTGTAAAGAATTTCGTGGTCGCGGTAAACAATTACATCCACACCGGGTGTGCCGTACTCGTTTACAAATTTATCCATACATTTTTTAAGATTTGTAAAATTCATAATTTATATTTCCTTTAATGCCACAATATATAGTTAAGTCCCATAAGCAGATAAAGTGGTCCAAAACAGTAAACCATAAACATTTCGTGGTGCTCTACCTTGGTAGTAAAGCAGTCGGTGAGCGCCAAGCACTCAAAAAAGTAGGCTACAGCGCCGCAAAAATAACCAACCGCTTTAAGCACGTTATACGCACCGTGCATAAAAAAAGAAAGTACAAACAGGACCGCCGCCAAAATCACAAAAATGTTGCGCAATAGGTATACCACATAGTCAATTTTAGGGTGATGTGCGCGCTTCAGGTCATCAATTTCGGGTATGGTAGCATCGACACCGTGTTTGATTTCTTCAAGCAATTTTGACATAGTTTAGCCCCCTGTTTTTAGTGTTTTATCAGCCTTTTTACCACTCGATTTCAATTACTATCGGCTCGTCAGCAAATTGGTCTGCATCAATACCGTAAATATGAAGCAGCTTGTCCTGTGTTGATTTGCTCATATTAAAAAACTCTGGTAAAAATGTTATGTCAAATTTAAGACTTTCTCCCGAATTCATAAGACGCACACTGCGGGGCTCATTCGGGTAGTTTTTAATCGCTACCGAGTCAGAGATAAGTCCCTCATAAAAATGCAGATATGTCTTACCATTTTTAATATTCGCAATATACTTATTGTGACGGATACCGTAATCAGTAGGGTCTGGTTCGGCGCACTCAAGGCAGCCTTCCATACGGTTATACCAATCGGCAACTTTCATAAGGTTTTGCTCGTATTCAGTAGTTATAACACCCTTTGCATCAGGACCGACATTAAGCAGGTAGCTAGCGCCCTGCGCCATAAATCTGTCAATAGCGCAGCACAAGTGACGTTTAGTGTAAAAATCCTCACCTATGCGATATCCCCAGCTTTGCTGACCTACCGAGTTGCAGGCTTCGGTCATACGGGTATAGCGCTTCGACTCTGCTGACTCATACTCGCGCTCTGGTGTAGAAAAATCGCCCTCGCTCCAGCCTCGGTCATTTATGTAAATATCGGGTTGTAACTCTCTTACCAATTCATTAAGTGACGGGTCTTCAATACAAGGCGGAATATCCCAGAAAAACGTATAAATAGATCCGTAATTTGTAAGCAGCTCTGTTACCTGCGCCTTAATAAAATCTCTTAATTTTTGAGTATCGACAATATCCTTATATTTTGCCTTCCATTGATGTGTAGGGCATTCAGGATTGTAACCGTATTTATAATGCCAATCGGGATTGCTGTAATAAAGTGATAATAACATACCGTGTTTTTGACACGCTTCAGCCAACATTTTAAGCGTATCTTTGCCGTAAGGTGTGTTCATAATATTATAGTCGGTTTCCTTTGTATCCCACATACAAAAGCCGTCGTGGTGCTTGGTGGTAAAGCAGATGTATTTCATACCGGCTTTCTTTGCTAGCAGCACCCATTTTTCAGGGTCGAAATCCACGGGATTAAACTGCATTGCCATAGACTCATATTCATCATAAGGTATGCTATAGCGGGCAAGTGCCTGCTCCTGAAGTCCTGTTATAGCATAAGGTCCCCAATGTATAAACATACCAAATTTGTTTTTGTGTGATAAACTCAAAAAATCGCCCCCGCTTAAAAATAATTATAGTTTATTTATAGCATATTTTGGCAGTTAATGCAACAAAAAAACCCTTGAATTTTCAAGGGTTTTTAAAGTTATTTAACATAGTATGCCTTAATATCCTTAATTGCATAATCACCGCTATGACTGTTTATTACAATCTCATATTTAGAACAACGGAGCGGGCTGAATTTGCACAGCACCTTATGGCC
Source organism: Clostridia bacterium (assembly GCA_017466905.1). Classification (GTDB taxonomy): domain Bacteria; phylum Bacillota; class Clostridia; order Oscillospirales; family Acutalibacteraceae; genus UBA737. Next base: position 12,192 of record JAFTTE010000088.1, read on the forward strand.
TATGGTTTTGCCTTCAAAAAGCAAAATCTTTTTGTGTCGGTATGCAGGCAGATAGCCATAAACACTAAACGACTCAACCTTTTGACCGTTTGTAAGGTCCTCTTTAATCATAACGCAGTTGGTAAGATTTTTTTCGTAAGGCATTTTCCACTCTTCAGTAGGGCCTGCTTCCTTATGAGTTATTGTATATACATCGCCGTCTTTTTTCATTTCGCCGAAATTGGCAGGCGTGCCGTAACCTGATTTAATGCGTTCGCCAAGCTCTAAAATACGCTTAACATCAGCATCAGGCAAAAGGCCTCGATTGTCTGGACCAATATTGATAAGGAAATTTGAACCGTGACCTACCGACATTTCATACATACCGAAAAGCTCTTCAACACTTTTTATGGTGTCTTCATTCAGGTCATAAAACCAAGTAGCACGCAGCTTGCAATCGCACTCCGACGGCAAGAAAGCCGCTTCGGACAGCTTTTGCTCCTCGGTAGCAAGCTCGGAATAGTCGGTTGATGATACAACAAGCGGATTATTAAGCGAAGCGTAGCCATCCTCGTTTCCTACCCAACGGATACCTGGTGACCACTCAGGGTCACAGAAGGTAAGAATTTCGGGCTGCATTCTGTCAATCTCGGCAACAATGCGCTCGCGGTCATATTCGTGACCCTCAGAGCCGCAGCCGTCAAACCACAGATAATCAATTTTGCCGTAGTTAGTAAGCAATTCGCCAATTTGATTTATAAAATAGTCATCATATGCTTTTGCATTATTAAACGGTATAGAATATTTACCCCATTGAGCAGGTGAGTAGTAAAGACCTACCTTTAAGCCATATTTGCGGCAAGCATCAGTGAATTCGCGCACAACGTCGCCCTTGCCATCTTTCCACGGTGTTTGGGCTACGCTGTAGTTTGAATATTTTGAGGGCCACAAAGCAAAGCCGTCGTGATGCTTGGTGGTAAGTATCGCGTATGTAGCGCCCGCCTCTTTAGCAGTTTTAATCCATTGCTCGCAATCAAGCTCAGTTGGATTAAATTTTTCTGGCGGCATATCCTTGTTATCCCAGTCCACGTGACCGGGGTAAAAGCTACGAATACCGAAATGAAAAAACATACCGAATTCCCAATCAAGAAAATCCACCTGTCTTTTATAACCGTTCATAGTACACCTTCTAAATTCAGATTTATTAATCGTATAATAGCATATTTGCTATTTGATAGCAAGTAAAACATTTTTAAATTTTAATTCGCTTTTTTGCCGTATGTAGCAGCTTCAACAACATTGATAACCATACCGTTATTTCCATCTGCGTTATTAAGTTCACCGGATATTGCATTAAGCGAAATACCACGCAATTCCATAAGCTCGGTTATAGAGCAAAAACGGTACCCTGCTCTATAAAATTCGGGGAGCAGTTCTTCTAAAATTGTATATGTTTCTCCTTTTGTTTCGTGACAAAGAATTATATCGCCGTCTTGCCAGGTGCCTATTCCATTTTTAAACACATTATACCGTTGTTGATATGTTTTGGTTGCATCCCAATCAAGTGCATCGTGCTTAAGCCATATAACCGCCATATTCTCTTCAGCACATATCTTAAACGAGTTGGCGGTAGGCTTAATGTTGGGTGGTCTGTAAAGACTTACCTCATAGGGTGTGCCGTCGATTTTTTTCAAATTGGTTTCGAGTTTTTTGTTTAGATTATGAATATCAGCTTTAATCTGGTCATAGGTAGCCTCACCGCCATCTGCACCGCCTGTGGTTGCAACAAGATGATTGTCACCGTGATTGCCGATACTCCAACCGTAATTAATTGCATTCTGCATTTTGTTGTAATCATTATTACTACTAATTCGATGACCGTTTACAAAAAACGTGCCCGCACCCTCAAAAGCAGCAAAATATTCCACGTAATCCTGCATCAGGCTGCTCGGTCCGTCATCAAATGTGAATGCCAGCAATTTAAAGTCTTCAGGGTGACTTTTCCACTCATAATCAATGTCTATTGTTTCAGGTTCTGATGGGGTTGATACCGCTGAATTACTCTGTGAAGGTGTTGAAGAATTTGTGGATGTTACAGGAGTTTTACTTGAAACGGGCGTATCCTCACTTGATTGTGAAGACGTTGGTTCTTCCCTTGAAACGGGCGAATCTGTACTCGCATTATTTTGTGTTATGCTCGAACCTTCCTGTGTCATACTGCTGCCACCCTCTATTATGGTTTCTTCTATAATTATTTCAACGTCACCGGATGATTGCGGCGTTTCGGGTTTACTGCATCCAACAAAAGCAAGTGCCACTGTTAGCGCTATTAAAAATGCAACCGTTCTTTTTATCATTTTTAATACTCCTTTTCTTGATGGTTAATATATTATATTAAGTATTTTATCATTTTAATAATATGATGTCAAGCAATAATAACCAAACCAACCCTGATGGGTGGGTTAAATTAACTATTAAGCTCTAACAAACGGTTTCTGCTCAAATTGTATTTATCTATTATATCCTCAAATAAATACATATTATCCGCGCTAAGAACTCGTCCGTTTAATCCAACACAGGCTATTAGCATCTTTTCAGGCTCCCATTTTGAAATGTCTTTTTCTCCGTCAAAATAATTTATCATAGGCTGCCTCTTGCCATTCACAACGGTTGTAACATTGTGACAATAAACATACAGCAGATACTCTCTAAAATGGTTTCGTTCAGGATAGACATGTTTTTCAAACTCATCCTTTAAAGACGAAAAAAACACCGTTGAATATACTAATTCATAAATTTTTCGTCTTATAACATGTTTATTAAATTTGCTTTTGACAGAAAGAATTCTTATCAATTGCATTTCAAGTGTCGAATATCCCCGCACGACAATACTGTTACGAACAAATTCAATTCCCGTATTGTATATATCTTTTACGGATTTACTATATTTAATAAACTCCAATAATCTTCGGATTTTAATTCCTATAAATTCAGCTGTCAAAAAATTATAGGCATTTTCTCTTTCAAAATATGTCTTATCCTCAAGCTCACAAAGTATGTCAAACCGTTTTCTCATCTCAGGTGAAAAATCTATTTTGTAAATTAAGTATTTATCAAGCTTTTTTCTAAGCTCACTTAAACTAATCACATCAAACGGTCTTACAGCAGCAAAGTGCACACAAATAAACATTGTCACTGCAGACAATATCAAAAGAATTATTTTCAACCATTGAGCAGAAGCCATGTGTGATAAAAACAAAAATCCTAACGATATAAAGTACAACATTAAACGATGCATAACGAGCGCATTATATAAAAAATCCGCAATCTTATATCGCAGTTTGAGTATGGTGTTTTTCTTGGTTTTGTCATCGGTAAAATATTCTGTCATTAAAAACATAATTAAAAGTGATAATAACGATATTTGCCATAACCGCATAATACACGCCATACCTGCAAAAAAGGAAACCACATAAAACAAAATAAATCTTTGATATTCTTCAAACGAATTCATAGTGAATATATAAAACCCAACTATTATATAAATTATGAAAATATTATCCGCAAATAGTTCCATAAATCACACTCCTTTGCAGACATTATACCATAATATTACATTTTTTGCATCAATATTTTAAAGCACAAACATCATTTGACATTTGTGCCTTAAAATCTTTAATTATAATAATTCTTTAAGTTGCTTTTTGAATTGCTCAACATTTCTGTTTTCATCATCAAATAAAATGGTATGTATGCCAATTTCCTGCGGAACAACTAAATTCTTTTCAGAGTTATCAATGAACACGCAGTCGCTCGGCTCAACGTTAAGAGATTCAAGTGTTATATCGAAAATCTTTCTGTCGTTCTTTCCGCATTTGCACTCTGCCGATATGGTTACCACATCAAATAAATCGATTAAATTATGAAAGTCCAGAATTTCGGTAATTCTGTCAACCTTGTTATCGGTAATCATACCAATTAAATAATTTTGCTTTAAGTCACTAACTAAAGAAAGCATATCATTATCAAGTGGAGTGTTTATAAATGAATCAATAAGTATTTGAAAATCAATATCAAACCCGACATTTTTGCAGTAATCCGCCCAAATATCTTTGTGCGTGTATTCACCGTAAAGCAAACCGCGATTGATTTTGTAATATTCTCTTTTGAGTGTATCTATAGGCACAGGTGTATTTTCAGACAAATATCTCAAAATAGAGTCCGAGCCGTATTTATCAATAGTTAAAACACCGTCAAAATCAAAAATGATTGCTTGCATTGAATTCACCTCAATTATAATATTACTTTAACATTTCCTATAGTTTTTACATTATTGTTTTTTATAACAACAGCGCCTTTACCTTTATAAATAACATAAACTGTTTTTCTGCGTTCTTTTAGAACTTTATCTATTGACTCATTTTGCTCTTTCGTATTTTCATAATGAACTACTAAATAAAAATCTTTTAAATAAGGAATACCTTTATAATAATTAAAGGTTGGATAATCGTCATCGGGTGTTAAAAAATATTCTTCAAACTGTATAACTGCACCCGCACTATAACCGATAACCACTTTATTATGCTGTGTTAATACATCTATTAAACCAAACTTTTTTAATCTATCCATCATTCTATCAGGTAATCCACCTAAGAAGTATATAATATCAGCATTTTGAATTTTATTCTTTGCGGTTTCTTTTGTGTCTTCAAAATAATTTAAGAAAGTTATATTTTCCTCTTTGATACCATAAGAACACAAAGACCCAATAATTCCACCATAAAAATTGCCTTGTTCTTTACCATAAAGCAACTGCCAATCCGAGTTGTTTTTAACCCTACTATCACGGAATGAAAATGCAACAACGGCAACTTTATATTCAGGTTTTAAATATTTTTTTAGTTCATCATAAAGCCAATCAGAATCTAAATTATAGCCATCTAACAAAATATTTACCATTGTTGATTTTGTCCCTCTCTAATTAATATTTCCCTTTGCTGTTCTGCAAGAAGCAATCAGCATAACCCTGATTGTTGTACATTTATCATCTAATTTTTTGTATGTAGCTTCATCAATATATTTTGTTCTATATAAAAGTTCAAGCCAATAACCTGTTTCGCTTGCTTCTTTCAATGCTATTTCAAGTTTAGATATAAAATCTTTTTTACCTTGCGCATAATTTGCTTCTCTTATATTAGCGCCAATAGATGTCCCACTTCTGCCAATTTGATTTGATATGATGTTTTCCTTTTGTTGCTTCAATTCTTTTACAAGTGCTATGATCTCAACAGCAAAATCCATAGATAACTCTGCTAATTTATTTTCTTTCAAGCAAATCACATCCTTCAAAATAAGTTTATCATAAATTTTATAGTTTGTAAATGATATATCTCGCTGACGCTCAAAATGATGTAAGACTACGCCTAATGATGTATTGTAACCAATATGATGTAATGTTTGCCTTAAAGTCTCATGTGCCCGCAGGCACACATCATTAGTGAAACGACATCATTGACTTTAGTCTACATCATTTGCAAAGCAAACATCATTACAAAAAAGAAACCTTGTGTTTTCACACAAGGTTTCTTTTTTGTGTTGGCATCTACTTATCTTCCCAGGCAGCTGCCCGCCAAGTATTTTCAGCGCAAGTGAGCTTAACTTCTGTGTTCGGAATGGGAACAGGTGGACCCTCACCGCAATCAACACCAACTGTGGCGCCTCAAGTAGGACTCGAACCTACGACAACTCGGTTAACAGCCGAGTGCTCTACCGACTGAGCTATTAAGGCATAGTGGTCGTGCCATAAGGCACTTATATATTAAACAGTATGCACTGTTTAATGCAAAATATTACTAAAAGAGATGGTGACCCGTACGAGATTCGAACTCGTGTTGCCGGCGTGAGAGGCCGGAGTCTTAGGCCACTTGACCAACGGGCCACATATATATCAACACATAAGTGTTAAAATCAATGGTGCACCATCAGGGACTCGAACCCGGGACACCCTGATTAAGAGTCAGGTGCTCTACCAACTGAGCTAATGGTGCATATAGGTGACTGGTTCGAAATGTCACTTAAAAGGTCTCACACCCTGAAAACTGAACAAAGAGGAATGAAAGAGAGGAATGAAAAATAGGTCAAGCCCTCGGTCTATTAGTACAGCCTAGCACACGTATCGCTACGCTTACACCTTGTGCCTATCACCTTGTAGTCTTCAAGGGGTCTTACCTGATTACTCAGTGGGATATCTTATCTCAGGATTGGTTTCACGCTTAGATGCTTTCAGCGTTTATCCGCTCCGAACGTAGTTGCCCAGCTATGCCCTTGGCAGAACAACTGGTGCGCCAGAGGTTCGTCCGTC
>JAFTTE010000089.1 GCA_017466905.1 Clostridia bacterium
AAAAATATGACAACACATTCTCTTTTGTTGAAAATGTCGGCAACACCTTTGGCAACTTTGCAAAAATCAAATAAAGTAGTAAATAATAAAACCCGCACAAATTTTTAAATTTGTGCGGGTTTTATTATATTCTTATTATTGCCGGTAAAATTCCGTTATCACGTATATCAATTACCGCATAGCTGTTGCCACCGTCGCGCGAGCGTGTGCAGGACCCCGGATTCACAATATACAAGCCGTCTTCATATTTTATATTGGGGATATGAGTGTGTCCGTATAATGCAATGCGGCAATCAGACTGCCTTGCCGCAGCAGCGAGTGCGCCTGTGCCGCCCTTTACACCAAGGGTATGACCGTGGGTTATAAAAATATTTACCCCGCCTATATTTGCCACGATACTGTAAGGATAATTTGACGAAAAACGGTCACAGTTGCCGCTTACAATTAAAAAGCGCTTATCGGTATATTCATATGTAAAATCCTCGATATCGGATGTAACATCACCTAAAAATATTATAACATCGGCTTCTTTTTCGCGACGAAGTATTCTATCAACAATACTGCCTCGCCCGTGTGAATCTGATATTACCGCTATTCGCATAAACACACCTGTCCTAAACATACATTTACATATATAATACTTTATTTTTGGAGGAAAAGCAAATGAATAATAATTTTGATAAAATGGATAAGGAAACAATCAACGCTGCTCGGCGTGGTGACACCGATGCGGTGATGTCAAAGCTTAGTGATTCTGACCGCAAAAAAGTTAGTGAGGTTCTTGCAGACAAGGATAAATTAAAACAGATTTTAAGTAGTGATGCGGCGCAGCAACTTATGAAAATTTTAGGCGGCAAACAAAATGGATGATATAAGCGAAAAGTTAGCGGAAATACTAAATGACCCCGAAAGCCTTAATCGGGTACGCGAAATGGCGGAAAACATTTTAGGCGACAGCAGTAAAAAAAGCGAAAACAATCCGCCACCTGATACCAATCTAGGTTCGCTTTTTGGCGGTGGGGATATCGACCCTGCACAGATAGGAAAAATTGTATCGGTTATGTCGCGGCTGAAATCAGACCGAGATGACAGCCGTGCAAAGCTGCTGATGGCTCTAAAGCCACATCTTAGTTCTCCACGCCGAGAAAAGGTTGATACCGCTATAAAACTGTTAAAGCTTATTGATCTGTTGCCATTTTTAAAAGACAGCGGACTATTTGAATTTTAAACTCTCGTCGGCCGAAGGGGTGCATAAATATTGAACGATATGCATAACTTTTCGCGTGATAAACAGCGCGCTATAGAACAGATGCTGGATATGAATAAACGTGCATCGCAAGCAGAGCCACCACCGCAGCAAAGTACATCACAAAATACACATAAATCATTAAAAAATTTGTTTAACAATTCAAGGTTGACAATCTCACACGACGATATACTCATTATAGGGTTGATTATAATTTTGTCAGAGGATTGCCATGATATATGGCTTTTTTTAGCACTTTTATATATTTTAATGTGATAAGGGTAAAACACCAAAAAAATCAAGTTACAAAAAGGTTACAATTTTGATGGAATTTTTTGCATTTTTTCGCATTATGTAAACTGAAACAACCTAAAAAGTTTTTCACATTATCCACCGAGAAATCCACCGTTTTGAAGGCAAAATAGCGATTCAATGCCATTTTTCGACATTGTTTCGGTGGAAAACTCGGTTAAAAAGTG
>JAFTTE010000090.1 GCA_017466905.1 Clostridia bacterium
TTAGGACCGCAGAATTGTTATGACTTTTTAACGCAAAAGCTTGGGGTTACTACTCTTAACGAAAACGATATTGACCTGTCTCCCTTGGGAATGGGCGGTACCAACGGCGGTATTACTACAATAGAATCGGCGGCGGCTTATGCTATTTTTGGTAACGGTGGACTGTATCACGAGCCAACTCTTTATTACGCGGTTTATGACCAACATAATGATATTGTGCTTTCAAACGAAGATATTGAGTCGGTTGTAGCCATAAGCGAAGATACCGCAACTGTTATGAACAAGCTGCTTCAAAATGTAGTTTATGGCTCTAATGGTACAGGTAAGGGTGCTGCAGGATATATCAAGGATATGAAAATATATGCTAAAACAGGTACCTCCAACAATTCGAACGACCTGTGGTTTGTAGGCGGCACACCCTACTATGTGGCTTCGTGCTGGTGTGGATATGACACGCAGCAGACAATTTCGGACAGCGCTATTGCTCTTAAAATGTGGGGCGCGGTTATGTCCAAGGTTCATACAGGTCTTGAGGCAAAATCATTTGATGAGAGCAGCTATGCGGCAGATAGATTTTACTGCACCCAGACAGGACTTCTTGCTACCGATGCTTGTCCATCAAAATCGGTAGGTTGGTATAAAAAGAATAATGTTCCATCTGTTTGTGAAAATCACGCAGGCACAGCGCTTGATTCGCCCGAGGTTGAGGCGAAAAAGGCAGAAGAGGCCAAAGCAGAAAAGCCTGAGGAAACCGAGAATACAAGCAGTACAGATACCGCGGAGTAAAATATTGAATTTATTTATTGACAATATTTTGTTATGTGGTAAAATAAAAAAGTAAATATTTTCTTGTAAAGAAGGTAAGAAAAATGGAAAATTTAATTAAAAAAATTAGTGATATCGGTGTTGTACCCGTTATCAAGATCGACAACGCAAAGGATGCAGTGCCACTTGCAGCAGCGCTTAAAAAGGGCGGCATTTGCTGTGCAGAGGTAACCTTCAGAACCGACGCTGCTGAAGAGGCTATTCGTTTAATCGCTAACGAGTATCCCGATTTTCTTGTAGCTGCAGGTACAGTGCTTACACCTAAGCAGGCTGATGCTGCAATGGCAGCGGGCGCTTCGTTTATAGTAAGCCCCGGTCTTAACCCCATAGTTGTAAAGCACTGTAACGAGAAGGGTTATCCCATAATCCCGGGTGTTTGCACTCCAAGTGAGGTAGAGCAGGCTATGTCTTTAGGGTTATCCTATCTTAAGTTTTTCCCCGCAGAAGCTGCAGGCGGCGTTAAGATGATAAAGGCAATGGCAGCGCCATATACCAAGATAAAGTTTATGCCAACAGGTGGTATCGGACCGAAAAATCTGGCTGAATACTTAAACTGCAAGGCGATTTTTGCTTGCGGCGGCAGTTGGATGGTGCCGGGGGACAAGATTACCGATGGCAAGTTTGATGAAATTGAGCAGCTTACACGTGAGGCTGTAGAACTTTTAAAGGAGATTAGAGGATAATGGCAAGAATTATTACTTTTGGTGAAATTATGCTTCGTCTGGCACCCAACGGTTACTACCGTTTTTTCCAGAATGACCAGATGCAGGCAACCTTTGGCGGCGGTGAGGCAAATGTTGCAGTATCGCTTGCGAACTACGGTATGGACAGCGCGTATGTAACCAAGTTGCCTAAGCATGCTATCGGTCAGGCGGCTGTTGATTCACTTCGCAGCTTTGGTGTTGATACATCAAATATTACTCGCGGTGGTGAGCGTGTAGGTATTTATTATCTTGAAAAAGGCGCTTCACAGCGCGGTTCGGTTTGTATTTACGACCGTAAGTATTCTGCTATTCAGCAGGCTAGCACGGAAGATTTTGACTGGGATAAGATTTTTGAGGGCGCTGATTGGTTCCACTTTACAGGTATTACTCCGGCTCTCGGCCCCAACGTTGTGGAAATCTGCCGTGAGGCTTGTATTGCTGCTAAAGCAAAGGGTGTTAAAATTTCTTGTGACCTTAACTATCGCGGTAAGCTTTGGACACGCGATGAAGCGCGCGCTGCTATGACTGACCTTTGTCAGTATGTAGATGTTTGCATTTCTAACGAAGAGGATGCAAAGGACGTGTTTGGTATCGAGGCTGAGGGCACCGACATTTACGGCGGTAAGCTTAACCACGAGGGCTACAAGTCGGTTGCAAAGCAGTTGGCTGACAAGTTTGGATTTGAAAAGGTTGCAATCACTTTGCGTTCATCTATTTCTGCAAGTGATAACGATTGGGCAGGTATGCTTTATGACGGTGAGAACTACTGTTTCTCTAAATCATATCATCTGCACATAGTTGACCGCGTAGGCGGCGGCGACTCGTTTGGTGGCGGACTTATCTATTCAATTCTTACAGGCAAGTCTACACAAGAGGCTATCGAGTTTGCAGTTGCAGCTTCGGCTCTAAAGCACTCAATAGAGGGCGACTATAACCGCGTTAGTGTTTCTGAAGTTGAAAAGCTTGCAGGCGGCGACGGTTCGGGTCGTGTTCAGCGATAAATTATTTTGTTTAAAACTTATAAAACACCTGCTGTAGTAATATAGCAGGTGTTTAAATATATAAAAACAAACTTGTAACGATTGAAATAAAAGGGAATTTGTGATATAATTTAAAAAGCAATTTTCTTGAAAGGCAAAAATTTATGAAGCGCACAAAATTGATTGACCGATTGCTTCCCGATTATACAAACGGTGAAGAAATTTTTAATATGGTAACCCACATTGTAGGCGGCGGACTTGGTGTAGTATATCTTGTTCTTTGCGTTATTGTGTCAGCCTTGCATCGTAATGTGTGGGGTGTGGTATCATCGGCTATATACGGCGCATCGGTAATATCTCTTTTTACAATGTCAAGTGTTTATCACGGTGTAAAGCCGGGGTTGGCAAAAAAGGTTTTGCAGATACTTGACCATTGCACAATTTATTTTATGATAGCAGGTACCTATACCCCGATAATGCTTTCTTTGGTGCGAAAAACAAACCCCGTTATAGCGTGGGTTATATTCGGCGTTGTGTGGGGCATTGCGGCGCTGGCAATCACCCTTACCGCTATTGATCTTAAAAAATACCATGTGTTTTCTATGATTTGCTATATCGGTATGGGCTGGTGCGTTATTGTAACCATAGTACCCGTGTACCGTGCGCTTACATTCTGGGGATTTATGTGGTTACTTGGCGGTGGAATAATGTATACCATTGGCTCAGTGCTTTTTGGTATAGGGGCTAAGGTGCGATATATACACTCCGTTTTTCATATTTTTGTGGTGCTTGCAAGTATAATGCATTTTATCTGTATTCTGTTTTATGTAATATAATTTTCACTAAAACCTTCACTTTACGTAAAATAAAGTGGGGGTGTGATAATGAAAGTTTTTAGAAAAAGACATACTTTTTCGGTAGCAAAACGTTGGTTTTTTGTGCTTTTGTGTCTTTGCTTTATTTTGGCGTGTTGTTTTATAAGTGTAAAGCCGTTTATTTTTACATACGCAAAAAGCGAGGCCGAAACAATCATTTTAAATGCGGCAAATCAGGCAGTTTTAAATGTGCTTGATAAAAATAATATTTCTTATTCCGATATATCAAATGTATCGCGGCAAGACGATGGCACAATAACAGGTATTGAAATTGATATAGAAAGGGTAAACCGCTTAAAAAGTGAGATTTCGGGTGAATTATCAAAAATAGTGTCGCAAAACAACAAGTATGATTTGAATATACCAATAGGAACGCTTTTTGGTAATGAATACACCACAGGCTACGGACCTAAAATTAAATTTAAAATGCAGCTTACCGAAACTGCAATACTTGATTTTGAAAGCAAGTTTGAGGCAGCGGGCATAA
>JAFTTE010000091.1 GCA_017466905.1 Clostridia bacterium
GGCTTTGTTTGTAAAGCTTAAAGAACTTGAGTATGACGGTTACGTTACTATTGAGCGTGAAATCTGGAACGAACAGCAACAGCCCGATATAATTCACGCAAGAGATTATTTAACCCAAATTATAAACGAGGTTTACGGAGGAGATGCCTTATGTTAAAGGTTGGTTTAATAGGCGTCGGCGGTATAAGCGGCGCACACATTCCCGCGTGGCTTAATTTAGGGGGTGTAGAGCTTGTAGCGCTTTGCGATATAAGACCCGAACAGATGGAAAAATACCCCGACATAAAGCATTACACCGATTTTGATGATATGCTCGCAAATGAAGAACTTGATATTCTTGATATCTGTCTTCCTACATATCTTCACGCTGACTATTCTATCAAGGCTATGGAAAAGGGTATAAATGTTTTATGCGAAAAGCCCGTTTCCTTGAAGCGTGAAGATGTTAAGCGCGTATATGATGCGGCCGAAAAGAATAATGTTAAATTCATGGTAGCGCACGTAATACGTTTTTGGCGCGAGTATGAGTTTGTTAAAAGCGTTTATGAAAGCGGCAAGTACGGCAAACTGCTTTCGGGCAGAATGGTGCGACTAAGCGCCTTCCCCGGTTGGAGTTGGGACAACTGGATGCGTGATGAAAAACGCAGCGGTTTTGTACCGTATGACCTGCATATTCACGACTTGGACTATATGGTTTACGCTTTTGGCGCTCCTAAGGATGTTAAATCCTATCGCAGCAAAATGCCCGATCAGGACTACATAAACGTTACCTACGATTTCGGCGATTTCTTTATAAATGCCGAATCATCATGGTATGCAAGTCCCTATCCGTTTACAGCGCAGTTCCGTTTCCAGTTTGAAGATGCTATAATCTCTAACGAAGGTCAGGGACTTAAGATTTATGAGCGCGGCGGCAACACCGTAAGTCTTGATGAAGCGGCTACAGGTGACACAGGTGAAATTAATTTGCCAAAAAGCGGAGCATATGCAGAAGAGATTGCTTATTTTGTTGATAGCGTTAAGGAAAACACACCTGCAAGTAAGGTAAAACCCGAGGAACTTGAAACGGTTATAGATATACTTAACAGTCTGTGAGGATAATATGGAAAAGTTAAAGGTTGCAGTTATAGGCTGCGGTAATATATCGGTTATGCATCTTGACTCTATAGCGGCATTCAGCGACGTAGAACTGGTTGCTGTTTGCGATGTAAAGCCTGAGCGCGCTGAGGCGGCTTCAAAAAAATACGGCGGTAAAGTTTATACCGATTATAAAAAAATGTTTGACTATGAACAGCTTGATGCAGTGCATATTTGTTTGCCACATTATCTGCATGTGCCGATATCAATTGATGCATTTCGTGCGGGAATAAATGTTATTTCTGAAAAACCGATGAGCATTAAATATGAGGATGCTGTACGCGCGGTTGAAACAGCAGAACAATGTGATGTTTTATATGGTGTCATTTTCCAATGTCGTTATAATGCGCCGTCACAGCTTGTGAAACAGCGCGTTGTTGACGGTAAATTAGGTCCTGTAAAATGCGGCAGAACTACTCTTACCTGGTACAGACCCGATAATTATTATGATTCATCCGATTGGAAAGGCACCTGGGATAAAGAGGGCGGCGGTGTTATAATTGACCAAGCCATACACTCAATTGACCTTGCTAACTGGATGATTGACAGTACACCTGTCGAGATTTCATCATCGCTTCATAACCGCAATCATAAAATAATGGTTGTTGAGGATTCCGCCGAAGGTCTTATAAAGTATGAAAACGGCGCATTGCTTTCATTTTATGCAATGAACAATTACCTTGTGGACGAGCCAATTGAGGTAAGATTGCTTTGTGAGAACGGCAACGCTATCTTCTCGTATGACCACGCTGTTATTAACTATAATGACGGAACGGTTGAAACGGCTGAAAACAAAATGGATGAGCAGTTCAAGTACACAGGCGGTAAGGATTATTGGGGCTTTCAGCACGCAGTGCAGATAAGACAGTTTTATAACGCAGTGCAGGGGAAGGAGAAAATTGAAATTTCAGGCAAAGAAGCGCTTAAAACACAAAATATTATCTGTCAGATTTATGATAATAATGATAATCCTTTTATTAAATAATATTTGAGACAAAAAAGTCAGTCGCAAGTTTGCGACTGACTTTTGATTTTATTCTTTCGGTGTATAAAAAACATCTATTACCATTTGCAGTATTGATTCTTCATCGGCTGAAAATTCTACCCACTTTTCCCCCTGTGTCAATGTACCGTCAATTGTTTTGTAATCAAGTGCATCACCAAAATTCACAGTCAGACAGTTTTGCGCAAGATAGGTTATCTGAGCGAAAGAAACATTTGTGGAAAAATAGGGGGACAAGGTGTTATAGTATTTAGTAAGATTTGAAAAATCGTTAAGCACGGCATTACCGGTTTTATTAATAAGAGCAGACAAAAATTGCTTTTGTCTTTGCATACGTCGGTTATTTGCTTCGGTGTCGTCGCCGCGGTATTGTATATAACTTTGTGCGGTTTCACCGTTAAGATTAAGTTTTTGACCCTCATAAAACGAAAGAGTCCCACCTACTTTCATATTTTCAAGGCAGGTAACTTCGACGCCACCAACCATATCGGTAAGCTTGTTTACACCGTCAAGTTCTATAGTAACGTAAGAGCTGATATTTATTCCACACAACAATCTTTTTACCGAGGTCATTACATTTTTGCTACATGCTTCGGTTGTATTGCCATAAGCATAGGCAAGACACAGCTGTTCTTTTTGCGTGCCTGCGTATTTACCGTCATCGGTGTAAAGATTTACATCTACCATAGTTTCACGTGATATGGGTATTATACAAGTCTTTTTGGTTTTTGTATCAATAGTAGCTACAAAAATAACATCTGCCTGACCGTTGTTGCCGCTGCCTAAATTCTGGTTGACATTGTCACGGTCAATACCCATTACCAAAACGCTTACTATGTTTTTATTAAGGATATATTTTTTGTCGTTATAGGTTATAGTGTTTTCGTCCTCAATCTCTACGGCGCTGGCTGAAATATGTGTATCTTCTTTATGAAACTGCGATTTACCGATATATGTTAAAATAAAAAATGTACCAACTAATGCCAAGATAAGTGCGAGCAATATAGCTAGTATAATAATTGCTATCTTTTTGCCTTTTTTCATTTTATCACCAAATTAAAGTTTTTTATCATTATAATTCTTAATTTTAATAATGTCAAATTAAAAAACAGTGGAAAAAATATAATATGTGTAGTATAATAAAAAAATCAATATAATTAAATGGGGTAGTTTTATGAAAATAATTATTGTAGGCGGAGGAAAAATCGGTGCCACGCTGATCGAAAGTCTTGAGGGAGAAGGACACGACATAACCGTTGTGGATCGCGACCAAAAGGTTATAGATGAAATCAGTAATATATATGATGTTATGTGTGTGTGCGGTAATGCTGTTGATAACGACACGCTGAACGAGGCGGAGGTATCAAAGGCGGATTTGCTTATTTCGGTTACCGATTCGGATGAAATAAATATGCTTATCTGCTTTATTGCTAAAAAGATGGGCGCCTCTTATACTGTTGCCCGCGTTCGCAACCCCGAATTTAATGATAAGCGGATGGATCAGGTTAAACAATATCTTGACATATCCCTAACAATAAACCCCGAACTTTTAGCAGCTCAGGAAATCTTTAATATATTA
>JAFTTE010000092.1 GCA_017466905.1 Clostridia bacterium
AGTTCGGGCGTATCGCCGCTGCTTACCAGTTCGGGAATTGTAGAGAGCGTTAAAAAGATTTCTATGTGGATATTATCTCTTTTGGGCACGCTGTTTATAGGGATTTTAGGTATTCAGACTGCCGTTAATTCCGCGGCAGATAGTGTCACACTGCGAACGGCAAAATTTATACTCGGCACCTCGGTTCCTGTAGCAGGCGGAGTACTCAGTGAAGCGGTATCTACAATCTCTGCATCAATGGGACTACTCAAGTCATCGGTTGGTATTTACGGCGTAGTGGCGCTCATTCTTATGCTGCTGCCCATAGTTATAGAACTTATTTTATGGCGGTGTATGCTGATGCTTAACATATCTTTAGGCGAGCTTTTTTCGCTACCTAAAATAACGGGCATTTTGCGCGCGGTGGATTCTATGCTGTCGGTACTATTGGGTGTAGTTTTAATGGTGGGCGGTATGTTTATAATATCACTCACAGTAGTAATAACAGCGGCAGGTAAAACATAATGGAAGGTTTAAATTCTTTTATAATCAGTTTTTGCGGTAGCTGTATACTGCTCGGGTTTTTGTATATGCTGTGTCCGTCGGGCAATATGAGCGCAAGTGTGAAATACATATTTTGCCTGTGCTTTGTGTGCTGTGTTGTTGGTACGGCGGTCAGTATCCCAAGCCCTGATTTTTCTTGTTTTGATGAAGCGGAAAGCTATGAGATATTAACAGAACAAAACACGGCTGTTACGGCACAGACCGTGTTTAGCGAGGCGCTAAGACAGCAAAATATAAATTTCAGAAAAATCGCGGTTGATACTAATAAAACGAGTGACGGCAGCATAATTATAAGTAAGGTGACTGTTTACACGGATGAACTACCGCAAAAAATTTATGAGATTATTGACTCTGACAGTTATGAGGTAGAAGTAATTAATGAATGAAAAAATAAAAAAGATAACTCAAAATCCAAAGCTGCTGATTATTTTAGGGCTTGGCGGCATACTGCTGATATTTATATCCTCGCTGTTTTCGGCTGATGATAAAACCGATAATAAAACCGCCTCAAGCAGCACTGCATACACAGCCGAGCAGTACCGCGAAATGCTTGAAAAGGATATTAAAAATATAGTTACAGGTATTACGGGCGACAAAAATCCCACGGTTGTAATAACACTTGAAAGCGGTATCAGATATTCCTATGCCAGTGCAGACGAAACCGATACTTCAAGCTCAACGGGTAGCGTCACCGACCAAAGCAGTGAAAGCAAAAAACAGTCTTACATAACGGTAAAGACCGCTGACGGCGGCGAGAAAGCGCTTGTAGTTACCGAGATTATGCCAGAGGTGCGCGGTGTCGCCATTATATGCACGGGCGGTAATTCAGAGGCCATCGCCGAAAAAATCAAAAATGCCGTTACGGCGGCTTTGAATATAACATCAAAACGAGTATACATTTCAGGAGGAACATAAGTTATGAAAAAAGGTAAGGTTTTTGGTAAGCATCACGTGGTATTGGCACTTATGATTATGGCGCTTGGCGCTGCTGTGTGGCTTAATATGAAATTTTCTTCTAATGAAAAATATATGGGCGAAGCAACCTTTGTAAGTGATAGTGATACAGCGAGCGGAGAAGCGATACAAACATCCGCCAAGGCAGAAGAGAGTGCCGATTATTTTGAAACAGCAAAAAAAGACAGGCAAGAAGCGCTCGAAGAGGCTCAGGAATTGGTAGAGGAAACATTAAAATCTGCAAATGCTACCGATACCGAGCGTGAAACAGCGCTTAAAACCACAAGCGATATAGCGGCGCGAATTGAGAAAGCTAACAATATTGAAACTTTGCTTAAAGCAAAGGGATTTGAAAAAGCGGTAGTAGTGCTGGGCGAGAGTGATGTTAGTGTCGTTGTAAAATCAGAGGGTATTACTACCACCCAAACCTTACAGATACAAGACATTGTCACTTCACAAACTGAAATACCGCTTAGTAATATAAAAATCGTAACGATAAAATAAATTCTTGCTTTAATACGCGAATTATGTTACAATACCTTTGTAATAATATTACAAAAGATAAATATTATTGATTTTTATATAAGGAGGATAAAGCAATGGACAACAAAACAGAACTTTCCGTAAGCACCGAAGTGCTTGAAAAAATTGCAGAGATTG
>JAFTTE010000093.1 GCA_017466905.1 Clostridia bacterium
CAAATTTTAATACATTATAACCAAGACACACTACAACCGCCGCCGCAGCAGAAAGAATCGCTATAATGATGCTTATCTTTTTACGTCCCACCTTAAAGGTTTCCATACAAGCGCCGACGATTGCCTCCATAATAGAAACGCTTGACGTAAGCGCGGCAAAGGCAACCATTACAAAGAACGCGGGGCCGATTATACGACCTGCAAAGCCCATTGCGTTAAATACCTGAGGCAATGATTGGAAAATAAGACCGGGTCCTGCCTTCATGCCCTCGGTGCCCATAAACACATAAACCGCGGGCACAACCATAAGCCCTGCAAGGAAAGCAACGACGGTATCAAAAATTTCTATCTGCGCCACCGATTTGTTGAGGTTTATATCCTTTTTAACATACGAGCCATAGGTTATCATAATGCCCATAGCAACCGAAAGTGAAAAGAACAGTTGGCTCATAGCATCAAGCAGCACGCTCATAAAGCTTTTAAATGTGAGCCCCGAAAAGTCGGGCTTTACATAAACTAAAAAGCCTTGCAAACCTGTACGCACATCACCATTTGCATCAGGCTCACTCTTTATTGTAAGTGAAAATATGCTTATACCCAAAATCAACACAAACAGCGCCGGCATAATAATCTTTGAAAAATGTTCTATTCCCTTTTCAACGCCGCAATAAACAATAAACGCGGTTATTGCAAGGTATATCAGCATCCAGAATATAGGTGACGCTTTTGAGGAAATAAAATCGGTAAAATAGTTGTTGCCTGCCGTGGCAGTAAACTCGGTTACGGATGACACCATATATTTTAGTATCCAACCGCCAATAACTACATAATAAGTAATTATGATTGACGGTACGGCAAAGGTGAGTTTTCCAAGGAAGGACCATTTTGGATTTATAGCTTTAAATGCATCAAGTGAGCTTTTGCCCGTTTTTCTGCCGATAGCAATATCGGTCATAAGAAGCGAAAATCCAAAGGTTAAAACCAAAATTAAATAAACAATTAAAAACAGTCCGCCGCCGTGCTTTGCCGCGAGGGTTGGAAAACGCCATATATTGCCTACACCCACGGCGCTACCTGCAGCCGCAAGCACAAAACCTATCGAGCCGCTAAAGCTGCTCTTTTTTGTTTGTTCTGCCATTTATAAATCTCCTAAACTAAAAATAACCATTGTAAAGACAATGGTTATTTTACCACTTTAATGCATTAAATGCAAGAGTTGTTTTTATTCTATAACATACCACTCTTTTATGCCGTAATAATTAAAGCACTTTATCGTGTCTTCATCAATTACTTCTCCCGGCAAAACAATGGGTATTGCAGGCGGACAAGCCGCATCTGTTGATGCAGAAATTTTGCCAAGGCAGTCCTCCGCCTTTTTTGTTATCCTTGGCGCATAGAGCACCTCGCCCAAAGACATTTTTACTTTTTTGAGCGTAGGAACGGGCGGAAAATCGGCTATAGGAGTTTTTTGAGCTATTTTAGATAATGCTTTTTTTAGCCGCTCAAGTCCCGACATATTGGTTTCAAACGTTAGCATCAGAACGACATAGTCGGGGTCTGAAAATTCGCATACTATATTGTTTTTTAAAAGAATATCAGATAACTCATAGCCAGTGTAACCGTACGGCTTTGACAATATCGTAAGCTTCAGCGATTCGTCGCCGCAAAGTTGATAGCCCATTTTGACCAAGTCAGCTTTTAATTTATTGACCTCAAATATAAATTCTGCCAAGCGGTCAGCAAAGCCATCGGATATATATCGGTTAACCATATCAAGCGACTGTAAAATCAAATACGACGGACTGGTAGAGGCAAACAGACCGAGCGCCTTTTGAGCGTTTTGAGCAAAAAAGTCAGGTGCATCTTTGCCTATATGTAAATAAGCGCCGCCCGTGAGCACAGGCAATGTCTTGTGAGCAGAGTCACAGCACATATCGGCTCCCAGCGTTATCGGATGACTGTCTGTTGGTAAAAATTTGAGATATGCGCCGTGCGCATTATCGACAAGTAACAGCACACCGTGTTTGCGGCAAATCGCGCTTAAAGCCTTAATATCGGTTATATTTCCAAGATAATCAGGACTTGTAATATACACAGCGACAGGCTTTTCTCTTGCCGTCTGTAAATAGTTATCAAGATAATTGGCAGTAATAACGCAGGATATAACCGTTTGGGTATTGTTGGGCAAAAGCCAATCAACATCCAAATTCAAAAGCGACGCCGCAGTAACAAAGGTTTTGTGCGCGTTTCTACCCGCCGCTATAATCGGCTTTTTGCCGAATTGCCGTGCGTATGACTTTACAAGATAAAGCATAGCGCGGATGCACAGCGACGACCCTTCGGTAGAATAAAGCGTGGCTTTTGTGCCAAAAAGTTTGGTTGCGTTTTGCTGGCTCTCGGCAATAATACCGTCGGCGCTATACAAAACATCGGCGCCGCCGATTTCGGTTATGTCAAACTTTTCGCAGCCTAAAAAGGCGTTTCCCTTATGACCCGGCATATGTAAACGCAAGGAATCGCTGTCGGCATATTTTTTTACAAAATCAACAATGGGTGTGTTCATTACTGCTCACCAACGGTCTTTGCCGCTTCAAGCATAATGGCACATTCCATTCTTTTGCGGAATAACTCACATCCATACTTATAAACGCCGTTTACCGAACCCGTTGCGTGATATGCGTTTGCGGCACAACCGCCCGAGCAATAAAGCTTTGCCCAACAATCCTTACACTCAGGTCGGGTATAAACATTGCAAGCGGCAAACTCGTCCTGAACCGCGGTATTATCAACACCTGTCCAGATATTGCCGAGCTTGAATTTCTCTTCACCCACAAACTGATGACAGGGATAAAGGTCGCCCCAAGGGGTAACAGCCATATATTCGGTACCCGAGCCACAGCCCGAAATGCGCTTGTAGATGCAGGGCCCGCTTTTAAGGTCGAGCATATAGTGATAGAAAGTAAAGGGCTTGCCCTCGCGGTGTTTTTGCAGCATTAGCTCTGCTAATTTCTCATACTGCTCGAGCACAATGGGTAAATCCTCCTGCGTAAGCGCGGACGGGTCATCCTCGGCGCAGACTACAGGCTCCATACTAAGCTCGGTAAAGCCCAATGAAAGCATCTCTTTTATATCATTTAAAAAGTCGGGGTTTGCATGGGTAAAGGTGCCGCGCATATAATAATTTTTATTGCCGCGCTTTTCAACAAAACGTTGGAATTTTGGAACAATCTTCTCCCAACTGCCGTTGCCCGCAAAATCCACACGGTAACGGTCATGAATTTCTTTTCTGCCGTCAAGGCTAAGCACAACATTACTCATTTCACGGTTGGCAAAGTCGATTACATCATCATCTACCAGAACGCCGTTGGTGGTAAGAGTGAAACGGAAATTTTTGCCTGCGGGCTTTTCTATCTCGCGAGCGTATGCAACCAACTCTTTTATCATATCAAAATTCATAAGCGGCTCGCCGCCGAAGAAATCGACCTCTAAGTTGGTGCGACCTTGTGAATTTTCAATCAAAAAATCAAGCGCGCGTTTGGCTGTTTCAAGGCTCATAATAGCGCGGTCTCCGTGGTATTTACCCTGACTTGCAAAGCAGTACGCGCAGTTAAGATTGCAGGTGTGCGCTACGTGAAGACACAATGCCTTTATTACACCCGCGCTTTTCTTTTTAAGGTCACCTGCCATAGCCTCAAAGGTGTCGGGCGTAAAGAGTTTGCCCTGTGATTTAAGAGTTTCTATATCGTCACAGCATTCGGATATATCATCAGCGATTATATCCTCTATGCCGCTATATTTTTTAAGAATTTCGGCGGAAATTTCCTCGCGGGTGTGGCTTTCGTACATTTCGATAATATCATAAGCCACCTCGTCCACCAGGTGAACCGAGCCTGAATATACGTCTATCACAATGTTAAGACCGCCTAATTTATAGCAATGAATCATTTTAAATATCCTCTCACAAAAAATGCCGCCATATCGGCGGCACTTATGTTTTGCAATTAATTATTTTTCGTTCTTTTCACACTCTTGGTTTGCAATACCACAGCTGGTCTTGCAAGCGGACTGGCAAGATGTCTGGCATTCGCCGCAACCGCCGTTTTTAGCGCTTTCACAAAGATTCTTTGTTTCAAGTGTCTGAATTCTTTTCATTATCGTTTCCTCCAAAGAGATTATTTTTTATCATTATATCACGGTGATTTTAAAAAATCAAGATATATGTAACTTTTATTCCCCTACTAATTTTTTAGCAAAGTCAGCAAGCTCTTCATCACTGTAGAACTCTAAAGTGATAGTACCCTTGCCCTTACCTTTTGATTTTATATCTACCTTTCTGCCAAGCTCATTTTTAAGTGAAATTTCAACCTCGCTGTAAAAGTTGTTTTTTGCGGTCGACTTTTCAACCTTTTTGGTCTTCGGCTTTGCCTTAGTCATAGCCTCAAGCTCGCGAACGGATGCGCCCGCCTTTGCAGCCTTTAGCATTTCTGTGGCAAGCTCTGCGTTGTCAGCCGCTAAAATCGCACGCGCATGGCCTGCGGTAATATCGCCGTTTTTCAGCGCGTCAAGCGCGGCTTCATCAAGATTTAAAAGGCGCAACGCATTGGTAACGGCGCTTCGCGATTTGCCAACACTTTCGGCAACCTGCTCTTGCGTAAGACCGTAGCTGTCAATAAGCGTGCGGTAACCCTGCGCCTCCTCAACTGCGTTAAGGTCCTCTCGCTGAAGATTTTCAATAAGCGCGATTTCGTAATAATTTTGGTCGTCAAGCTCTTTTATAACAACAGGAACTTCACTAAGTCCTGCCATACGGCAAGCGCGCCAACGGCGCTCACCTGCGACAATCTGATAAACACCGCCGGAGGTTGGACGAACAACTATCGGCTGAATAAGACCGTGTTTTTCTATACTCTCGGCAAGTTCAGCGAGAGCGTCCTCATCAAAATTACTTCTCGGTTGGTTGCGGTTAGGCTCTATTTCGGTAAGGCGTAATGTTACAACACCCTTTTCGTCGGTTGCATTTTCATTAAAAAGCGCTTCTAACCCGCGGCCAAGACCGCCCTTTTTTGCTGCTGCCATGGTTTAGCCCCTCCTGTTTTTCTTTAAAAATTCTTTTGCAAGGTCGTTATATGCGACACAACCCTTTGAGCGTTTGTCATAATACTGTATCGGGCAGCCGTAGCTTGGCGCCTCAGAAAGACGAACACCGCGTGGAATAACCGTTTTATAAAGCTTGTTTGCAAAAAACTTTTTAATTTCGCCTACCACCTGCTGTGTAAGATTGAGTCTGCCGTCAAACATAGTAAGCACAATACCCTCAATTTCAAGGGTTGGGTTATAGAGCCTTTTTACCTGACGCACAGATGCCATAAGCTGCGAAAGACCCTCAAGCGCAAAATATTCACACTGAATAGGCACAAGCACCGTATCGCCTGCATTTAAAGCGTTTATGGTGATAAGTCCCAAAGATGGTGGACAGTCAATAAATATGTAGTCATAATTTTCTCTGACTGGCGCCAACGCATTTTTAAGAGCCGATTCGCGATGCTGAACTTCAATTAAGTCCACCTCGGCGGCAGCCAGATCCATAGAAGCTGGAATAATATCA
Organism: Clostridia bacterium; assembly: GCA_017466905.1. Taxonomy (GTDB): domain Bacteria; phylum Bacillota; class Clostridia; order Oscillospirales; family Acutalibacteraceae; genus UBA737. The sequence goes on from JAFTTE010000093.1 coordinate 5,606, forward strand.
ACATTTTTAAACTGCGTTTTTATTATAGCACTTTCGGCTTTTGCTGTGCCGATAAGAAGTTCATAGGTAGTGGCGGCGGTTTCTTTTTTGCTAATGCCATATCCGCTTGTAGAATTACCCTGTGGGTCAGCATCAACAAGCAACACCTTTTTGCCCGCCAGACCAATGCCTGCAACAAGATTTACGGCAGTTGTGGTTTTGCCAACACCGCCTTTTTGGTTAACAACAGATATAATTTTACCCAAAACAATATCCTCCGTGTTTGTATTTAATATGAAAGTATAATTCAGTTATAATATATAATATATAAATATATTAGTTTAAAATTAGCGCACCCGCCTCCCTTGTCTAAAGGGATGTGTCAGCCATCGGCTGACGGAGGGATATGCTTTTGCGTCACTGTAAACAAAGAACAAAGACAGTAATGTTTCACGTGAAACATCGCTGTCTTTATTATACATACAAATTGGTTGATTGTAAACAAGAAATTTATTATTTATCGCCCGACCTAAATATAAGCGACATTATAAAGCCAAAGAATATCGCTGCGGTAATTCCCGCCGCGGTAGCAGTGAGTCCTCCGCAAAAAATTCCAATAAAGCCGTATTGGTTTACTGCCTCAACCACACCTGTGCCGAGCGAATATCCAAATCCCGTCAAGGGAACAGTTGCCCCCGCCCCCGCAAATTTAACTATCGGGTCATAAATACCTATTGCGGTAAGAAACACACCGCTCACAACATAAGTTACAAGGATTCTTGCTGGGGTTAATTTTGTATAATCAATAAGAATTTGACCGAGCATACAAATAAATCCGCCAACTAAAAACGCCTTCAGACAGTCAATAATCAAATCCATATCATCGCTCCTATGTTTCACGTGAAACATTGTTTGAATTTATTGTTTACCGTCTTGGGCGTTTTATTCATCAATATTTAATTCAAATTGTTCTCTTAAACTATTTTTTACAGTGCTTGTGTCAATGTTTTTAACACGCACACTGTCGGCGTTTTCGCTACGCACGGTAATTTTAATTTTACAGGTTTTAAATTGTCTGTCCGCAGGTGTTTGTGAAATTTTAATAACACCTATGCGGTTTTTCTCACAGTAAAGCTCACGCACCGTAAAGCCTGCCGAACCCGAAGCCTGAACACAGTCCGATATGTTGAGTCCTCCGTGTTTATAGTTATGATAACAAACACTTGCATAATAACCGTCTACACACAGCGCAACAACCATTAAAAATAACACAAGTCGGTCAAAATACGGAAAAATTATCATAAGAGCAGCGCCTATGCCTAAAATCAGCAATGCCAGCAACGCGGGTATATATAAAAACCGATTAAGATTAAATCTTGTTTGTAGCGGTCTGATAAAGCTGCCGTTAACCTCAAATGACGGAAAGTGCTCTGCAAACTGTTCTTCTAATTCTTTGTGCGTTGCTATTGGAACAATAACCGCCGCATCCCCCTTGCTGTCGCCGTATCCGCCTACGGATACCCTCATAGAATACTTTTTAATCAATCTCATAAGGGGCGTTTGCTCAAAACAGATATTATTTATTTTGGATTTTTTAAATATTATCCGCTTACGGACAATTATGCCCGACTGCACCTCGACACCGTCTTTGCCGCTTTTTAACTTGAAATTAACATTTTTTATAAAAGATATTATAAATGATACACCGTATGCGATAAGCAATATGATGGTTACGGTGTTAACAATTGGCGGAAAAATATTGTTAAAACGCGACGAAACATTATTAATTTCACTCAGCAGCATATCCGATATTGCAACACCCAGAAGGTCGCTTGCCTGATTTATAATAGGCACTCCCACAATTATACCGCTTGCTGCCGATGAAGTGGTTGCCGCAAGCAGCGCTATACGATACGCCGAAAACTTAACCGTTTGGCGCTCTTCTTCGCCGTAAATCAGCTTAAATAATAGTTTTGCGTCGTTTATATGCATTTTTAGGCTGAAATCGCTCTTTTTAGGCGTTCCCGCCTCGGTGTTTACCTCGCAATCCACACTGCGAAAAATATAATCGAATATATTTTGTTTTAAAGATACGCTCGAAAGCCGCGAAACCTCTATTACAGCGCGGGTTTTAATCAAAAAGCCTTTTTTTACCGTTACATACCGATCGTTTACGGTAATAGATATCGAGCGCCACCTTAATATCGCTATCGCCAGAATAAAGCAAAACGCTATTATTTCAAGTGCCAACAGACCGTTTATCTCGCCTTTTGTTATATATTGTATAAGCGCGCGGATAAGCGGCAGTATCAATATAAAAAGATATGGCTTCATAAGGCGTAATATCATTATGGGATGAGCTTTAAATGTTGTTTTAATCATTTGGCTTCACCCTTAGATTGTCAAGCAAATAGTCAGCATTGACGTTTTCTATTTCAGGTATAAGCATCCATCCGCGCGCCGCCTTTAGCATAACACATTTCATCTTCATAACCGCAGACAACGGCGTTGTAAAGCTTTGCGCGAAAACAAGGCGCGGAAAGGGCATGATCTGAATAGTTTTAATAATTACGCCTTTTGTAATGCTTATAGAGTTTTCATCTACCGTGATTTTATAACTTTTAAAATAAAAGGGCATATACACAAACGCAAAACCTAACCCCAAGGTCGCTATTATTGCTGCAGGCAGCAAAAACCATAGGGTATATCGGCTGAAAAAAGCAACAGCCGCGCAAAGTAGTGCAAAGGCAAACACTATTCTCATCTGCCATAAAAGTTGGGTCTTTTTGGGTAAAGCAAAGGTCACAATAACACCTCTTTATTTATTCTTTATTTTATCCCAATACTCCTTAAAAGATTGCTCGTTTTTATTATCACCAAACTCATAATATCTTTTATTTTTAATATTATCAGGCAAATATTGTTGGTTTACATAATGCATAGGATAAGAATGCGGATAAAGGTAGTGCTGACCCTTTATTTCGGCATCCTCGCCATCAAAATGCTTGTTTTGCAAATGTCTTGGTATATCGCCGCCGATACCCCGCTCAACATCCGCCATAGCGGCATTTATCGCGTCATGCGCAGATACAGATTTTGGACTTGTGGCAACAAGTATTACTGCGTTTGCAAGAGGCAGTCTGGCTTCGGGAAGCCCCACCGTCATAGCGGTATCAACAGCCGCCTTAACTATAGGAATTATCTGGGGATACGCGAGTCCTACGTCCTCGTTGGCGCAAACCAGAAGTCTGCGGCAGGCGCTTGGCAAATCGCCAGCGGCAAGAAGACGCGCAAGGTAGTAAATCGCAGCGTCAGGGTCAGAGCCGCGCATAGATTTCTGGTATGCCGAAACGATGTCATAATGCTCGTCGCCCTCGCGGTCATAGCGCACAGAATTTCCCGAAAGTATCTGCTCTACAGTATCATCGGATATTTCCGGATTTTTATCGCCCGCGGTTAACATAACGCATAATTCTAACATATTAAGCGAACGGCGCACATCACCCGCAGCTGCGCGAGCGATTTTGTTTATATTATCATCACTTACAACAATATCACAGCCGAGCTCTTCGCTTAAAATTCGGGTAGCGCGTTTTAGAAGCTCGGCAATATCATTGCTTGCAAGGGTTTTAAACTCAAACACGGTAGAACGGCTGAGTATAGCGTTATAGACATAAAAATACGGATTTTCGGTTGTGGACGCAATAAGCGTTATATCACCGTTTTCAATATAAGACAGCAGTATCTGCTGCTGCTTTTTATTAAAATACTGTATCTCGTCAAGATAAAGCAAAATGCCGCCTGCCGCTTCCATAGTGCCTATCTCGCCTATTATCTCCTTTATATCGGCTGTAGACGCAGTGGTTGCGTTCAGATAACACAGTTTTTTACCTGTTTGCGACGCGATAATTTTAGCAACGGTGGTCTTACCTACTCCCGACGGACCGTAAAATATCAGGTTTGGTATGTCGCCCGACTCAATTATTTTGCGCAGTATTTTACCCTCGCCTAAAAGATGGCGCTGACCTGCTACCTCGTCAATATTTTTTGGTCTTATCCTATCTGCAAGCGGTGTCTGCATAGCATACCACTCCTTAAACTTTATTATTAGTATTATATTAAAATAAAATATATTCTTTTTCAACAGTAAAACTCATAATGATTATAGTAAATGATAATTATTATGGGTGAAAATATGAAAAAAACGGTTTTTATTAAAAACGCCGCGATACTTACCGCATCGTCGCTTGTATTGCGCTTTGCGGGTATTATATTCAAGGTCTGGCTTGCCGCAAAAATAGGCTCTGAAGGTATAGGACTTTATCAGCTTGTGTTTTCGGTGTATATGTTTGCCGCAACCTTTGCGACAAGCGGCATCTGCACCGCGGTAACACGAATGACCAGCGAAGAGCTTGTAGTTGGCAATAAAGCGGGCATTAAAAGAATACTGCAGCGATGTATTCAACTTTCTCTTGTTATAGCCGCATTTACAATTCTCGTTTTGTTTTTTGGCGCGGATTTTATTGCCGCAAATATATTACACGATACGCGCGCTGTCCTTTCACTTAAAATTCTTTCCTTTTCTTTGCCATTTATGGGCATCTGCAGTTGTATTAAGGGTTATTTTATGGCGCGGCGAAAAGCGGCGCCGTCGTCAAGCTCGCAGCTGCTTGAGCAGGTAGTTCGCATTGTTGTGATTATGCTGGTTATAAGCAGATACGAAAATTTAGAGTTAGACTTCGCCTGCGCTGCCGTTTTTTTAGGCGATACATTAGCAGAGGGCGCATCCTGCCTTTATGTATATATCCGATACCGTATAGATTTTAAAAAGCTTAAATTTGATTCAACCGCCACACGCAAGCCCTATAAACTACTGCCTGCAATATCGCATATTGCGCTGCCAATAAGTGCGGGCAGATACTTAAATTCTCTGCTTCGTATGATAGAAAACATACTTGTACCGATTTGCTTGTCTTCTTCTGCTCTCGGCGGTAACGGTATATCCCTTTTTGGTATGATAAAGGGTATGGCACTGCCGATACTGTTTTTTCCCTCAACCCTACTCAGCGCGCTGTCTACCCTGTTGCTACCCGAAATGTCAGAGGCCGCCGTGCGCGGCAGAAAAGCCGTGGTGCAAAGTATTTCTTATAGAATAATAAAAATTACAAGCATTATATCAATAATTTTTTCTGCGCTGTTTTTAGTAGGCGGTATGCAGTTTGGTCGGCTAATCTACAGCAGCGAGGATGTTGGATTTTTGCTGCAGGCGCTCTCTCCTATAGTTCCGTTTATGTATTTAGACGCTATATGTGACGGAATTTTAAAGGGGCTTGACCAACAAAAGTTTACATTTCGCACCAGTGTGAGCGATTCTGCTATAAGAATAGTGCTGGTACTGCTGTTTTTAAAGCGGTGTGGCATTTACGGATTTATAGGCATTATGTATTTTTCAAATTTTTTGACCGGAATTTTAAATGTCAGACGGCTGGTTAAAGTCAGTGGATTAAAGCTTAATTTAACACACACGATTTTCTTGCCAATGCTTGGCGCGTTTACAGTATGCCTTGGTGTTAATACACTGCTAAAATTGCTTTTTAGTATGTCGGATTTGTTTTTTGTGTTAATTCTTTGTGTGGTGTGTATTACACTTTATCTAATTTATTTGTTCGCATTAGGAATTATAGACCGTGACGATATAAGCTTTATAAGGCAAAAATAAAAGGAGGGGTAGAGTCACACTTCGTAAAGAAGCGTGACTCAGTTATATTCGCCTGCGGCGAGTGATATTGCTTTGCCGTGTGATATTCGGCTACGCCGAGTTTTGAGGCGAATATAATATCACGCTTTTGCAACAGTTCGCCTTTGGCGAAGTATACAAAGCATATCACTTTCCGAAAGGAAAATATCACTCCAAGCGTTAGCTTGGAATATCACTTGTTTTGTCCTCAATTTTAGCGAGCATCGGATTTTGATACCAAAATACTTATTAAATCTATTTTCGCACAGTATAAAGGAAAAAGCAGAGCGTAAAAAACTCTGCTTTCTTCTTTATGAAAGGGCTCATTATTCCCTAATTTTATTTTCGCTTAACCATTCGGCTTTTTTTATAAGTGCTTTAAGTTCATTGTATATTTCTTTTTGTTCTCTGATGCTGGCGTACAAAAAAACAAAACCAAAAATAAAGATAACAAAGCTATTTACAATTGTTTCTGAATTAAAATTACAAAAATAATTAATAATTGCTAAAACTAAAGCGGAAATTGTTCCTAAAATCAAATAAATATCCCCAATTATAAAACCTTTAACCGTATTATCCTTTATTTTAGCAAAAAACCAACTTTTTGAACGCAAAAGTTGTGTTCTTGTATGGGTAGTTACACCATTTTCATAATAACCGCTTACTTTTTCTTTATCAATATATGTATGAAGTCCTTTTCTATGCGACGTATATGGTTTGAAGTAAGAAGTGAAAATATTATGTTCTTCAACTTCGATATAATTAAAAAATGCGTTTATTATATCTGTTTCTTCTGCATTAGCTGTCAACTTAAAATATCTCATTTTTTCTCCTTATATTTTTATCTTTTTAGCGACAAACTCGGCTAAAAACACAAGTATAAAATCTTTAAGTGAAAACGGCAGTGAGGCGGTAACAAAGCCTGCCCAGACACTCACGCCCGACACTACACAAAACTGTATAACACCTGCCGCGTGGCACAGCAAAACCGCTGACACCATCAATAAATATTTTAATGCTCTTTTGTTTGTGATACCTGCAATACCGCACAAAACCGCAACAAGTAAAAATCCCCATAAAAAGCCGCCCGAAGTGCCAAAAAGTATGCCAATACCGCCTGTAAATGACGAAAATACAGGCAGACCCGCCGCGCCTATGGCTATGTATGCGGCTGTTGCCGCTGCTGCCGCCTTTGCGCCTAAAACAAAGCCTGCAAGGCATACGCCAAAGGTTTGAAGTGTTAAATTTACACCAAACGGTGTCGGTACCGAAATCCACGCAGTCGCCGCGATAATTGCTGTAAAAAGGGCAGAAATCGCAATTACTTTTATTTTTGATTTATTCATATTGCCAGCTGCTCCATACCTGTTATCTGAATTTCACCGTGTGATAACACCTCGGTTTTTGTGTTGGTTTTTACAATAAGTCGCGCGTTGTCATCAATTTCTATAACCTTTGCATTATAGGTCGCGCCGTCTTTTTTGTATGTAATGTCCTTGCCCGTTAAAAAAGAGCGCTGCTGATACTCTTTTATAAACTCTTTTTTCTCTAAATTCTCATAAATTTCAAAAAAATTGTTAGAAAATTCCGCAATAAGTCGCTCTTTTACGCGATTTTTAAAAAAGATTTTATCTTGTTTATGAAAGACACTGTCCGCAAGAGGCAGATTGCCTGGGAAACTGCCTTTAGGCTCAAAAAGATTGATGCCAACACCCAAAATCGCGTAATTAAGTGTACCGTCGGAATTAAAACCGCCCTCGGTCAATATTCCGCATACCTTTTTGCCGTTTATATAGATATCATTTACCCATTTTATATCACATTTTTTACTACTTACAGCTTCAATTGCTCGGCACGCGGCAACTGCGGCGGCTACAGTTACAAAAAGTGTGTCCTCGGGATTTATCTGCGGTCTTAAAACTACAGAAAAATACACCCCGCCTTTTTTTGATAAAAAGGTGCGTCCAAGTCTGCCTCTACCTGCGGTTTGCTTTATTGCCGTAACCACTGTGCCCTCGTCAGCACCATTTTCGGCAAGTTTTTTTGCAACCGTGTTGGTAGAATCAACGCAATTAAAACTATTAACTTTTATGTTTTTTGAAAACTTTTCGATTTTTTTTGCGCTTAATTTCACTTTTATTTCCTGCTTAACTTAATATTTCTCTTAAATAATATCATTTTTTTGAGGCAGTTTCAATA
>JAFTTE010000094.1 GCA_017466905.1 Clostridia bacterium
AAGCATAGGCACAGACTGTTAAGAATTTTCATAACGCTGTCCCAAGATTGACGTATTGCATCACGGTAAATGCCGCTATCACTGTTATATTCTTTTGAAAGCGTATTAAAGCGCTGCGAGGCACCGCAGTCATCAAAAAACTGAACCAAAGCGCGCGCCATATTTTGCGCGGTACCTGAAAATTTATTTTTTAGTTCAATCAGAGGTTGGATTGCTCTCTTGCGCAAATCGTTAATTTTTGACAATTGCTCTGCTTTTTGTGGGCTTAATTCGCCATGAGCCGTAAAACCGTCTGGGTCCATAGTCCACTCGTTTTGCCAAAGCGCACCGTCTATATTCCAAAGATATGTATAATTTTCAAGCGTTGCAATTTCATCAATAGTAAGAATTGATATTCCTGTTTTGTGAAAACGCAATATGTTTTCGGTACAAAAGCTTTTTGCTGTGTTTGCCGCCGCCATCAGCGCTGTTGCCGTGGGCATTGTACAAAGCGCAATACGCCTGTCAATAAAACAGCTTATATCATTTTTTTTGCAGGCAACCTCTAAAGCGTCCTCATAAGGTGCTGTATCACGCGCAATTATTACAAAATCGCTGTAACGCGCGCCTGTTTCACGCACAATACGGCGTATACTTCTTGCAACAAAATCAGCCTCACTGTAGACACTATCGGCGCGGCAAAGCGTAATATTTTTGCACTCATCCTCAAATTTGGTTTTGCCTGTGGCCATAAAATCCTCTAAAGCCGACAAATCATCACACGCATAATTTTTAGAATTTAAAACAATGTCATCGCACACACGCACCGCAAATTTGCGGGCAATTGAGGTAATGCGGCTTTTGACCCTTTTTATATTTGAAAACAAGCCAAAGGCTCGCGTATCGGTGGGGTTATCGGTAAGTGTTACTGTAACTGCGGCAGCTTGCGAAATAATTCTTTCGAGTATTTTGTACTGCTGACCTGAAAAGCCCTTAAACGAATCAATAAAAACGATTTTATTTTCAAAATATCTGTATTTTTCTAACGCATAATACAGCTTGGTGAGTCGGTCGGTGTTGTCGATAAATTTTTCGGCTAAAATGGCATCATAATTTTCGTAAATCAATGCAGTATCAAGCAGCTTTAATCTTAACTGCTCATCGTCAACGTTATTCGCCGCATCATATAAATCCTCGGCAGATATAAATTCAAGCTTAAATTCACCAATGCTGTCAAGCATCATACGGGCAAAAGAGGAAGAGTTACTGTATTTTTTAAAGCGTTTAAGCTCGTCACGGCAAAGCTTTATTGCCCTGTTCATTAAAATTACTCTGTCGGCATCGGTAATGCTTTCGCCGCAAACACCACCGTTTATACGCTCTACCTCATCACAAAGTCGGGTAAAGCTGATAACCGAAGCCTTTTGCGATAAACCCGCGCCCACACGGTCAAGGATATTTTTTTCACTCTCAAATGAAAACTGTTCGGGTACCAAAAGAACAGGGCTTTCCCCCTGTGAAATGCACTCTGCAATTTTTTCTGTAACTGTATAGGTTTTGCCGCTAGACGCGCGACCTAAAATAAACTGTAGCATCAATACACCGCCTTTTAAAACATTTTATCACAAATTTACTTATAACTCAATTATAATTATTTAAATGTGTCAAAGTAGGGACATTAAATAAAGAACATAAAAAAATCACCTCTGACATAAAATTATTTATGGACGGTGATAAATTTGAACAATCGGGGCGCTATAATACGCTTTTGCGCAGCGGCGATAAGCATTGCGCTATTTTTGACATATACTAGTATCCAGGGACTTTCTGTAACAAGCAACAATATAATTGCCACACAAACGATGATACCATCAGATTTAACCGAAACGGCACTTGATGAAAGCCAGCCGCAAGATATACAGACCAAAAAGGATGAAAGCACACAAAGCGAAACCTCGTCAGCAGCAGTCGGTACCGAGTCGGTTGCAGTATCGGCTACAGGAACCGTACAGGGCGCAGTAATCGAAAAATTTATATCCCCTTATACCGCAAACACCTCATATAACAATGTTTATCTCAAAAATAATACCGAGCTTGATATAAATTTAAAGGACTTTGTTAACGGTAAGTTAGGCTTTAGTTTAGAAAAAAACGGCAAACCGCAGATACTGATACTTCACACTCACGCGACCGAAAGTTATTTACGGCATAATGAAGATTATTATACCGATAAGGACCTTTCCCGTACTAACGATAATGAATATAATATGGTGGCTTTGGGCAAAATAATAGCTGATAAGCTTAATGCTGCGGGTATTGGCACCCTACACGACACCACCCAGCACGATTATCCATCGTACAGCGAAAGCTACTCAAGAGCTGCAGAAACTATCAGCAGCTATACCGAAAAATACCCGAGCATAAAAATCGTAATTGACCTGCACCGTGACGCTATCGCCGCAAACGACACCGACAAGGTAAAGCTGACTACCGAAATTGATGGCAAAAAAGCGGCGCAGATAATGTTGGTTATGGGCTCTCAAAGCGGCAGTGTTAAAAACTTTCCCAACTGGAAAGAGAATTTAAAGCTTGCCACTAAACTACAGCAAACCGTAGAGATTATGTACCCGTCACTTGCTCGTTCAATACATTTTATGTCAAAAAACTATAATGAAAGTCTCACCACAGGCTCAATGCTTATTGAGATAGGTACCGACGCAAACACATTAGACGAGGCAAAATATTCGGCAGAATTACTAAGTAACGCGCTGATTAGTTTATTTAATACATTGTAGGAGTCGATATCACAACAACCTATAAAAATCATTATAATCACATTAACAAGGATTTTGAATATGAAAAGACAAACAAAAACATACTTCAGAACTTTTTATATAAGCTGGATAGTAATAATGTGTCTGGTGTTTGGTTGGCTTGGCATTGCTGCCGCTTATGAGAACACCGTACAGGTAGCCTTTGGCGAGTATAAATCCGCAATAGAAATATCTAACGAAAAAATACGTATTCTTGATTTTGTTATCAGTAAAAGCAATTAAATCGCAAGCGGAACGGATAAATCCGTTCCCTACAAATATAATTCAAGCCCCTGCGTTTTATGCAGAGGCTTGCTTTAGTTAATTGTGCATTTTGAATTGTGCATTAGCTTATTCCCAACTCATATCATCATAAGTATTATCTTCGGGTACATCAAGTCCTAAGTTGCGGCGTTTTTCAATATCCGCATCGGGATGCTGCTCATAATAGGGATCAATAATATACTTTTTAATGCTACCAAAGGTGCAGAACTGTATAAGTAAAAACTGAAATGCAGGTAGTGTAAGCAAGGCTATCAACAGCTCTGTAAACAACACCGACCAATATGGGAACAGCAATAAAATTAGAAGATATACGGCATATACCAAAACCAAAATCACACCGCAAAGTAGATTTTTCCAAAGATTTACAAATACAAATTTAAAACTGTTTACATACAGGGTTTTTATGCTGAAATCAAAGGTTATCATAAGAGTATACAAATAAAATTGCATAATCGCAAATATTACAGCAATAAGCATACTTATTACAAATCCCACAAGATTAAACAGACTTTTTGTTTCTGTATTAAGGTATGAATTAAAATAAATGTACACTGCAAAACCGATGACTGCGGTAAGTATTGTGTTAATTATACCTACTGCAAGAGCTTGCTTCCAATTTTTGCGTATGGTTTCAAAAAAATCACTTATTCCAAAAGAATGCTTATCGCGCGCAATATTTCTTGTAATGTTTGTAATACCGGCCGATGCCATACCGCCCGTTACTATAGGCAAAGACAGACACACATAAACCACATTAATGAGTATAAAACGCCAAAAATTACGAAAAAAGGTTTCAAAGAAAACAAAAAACGCTTTCTTTTTAGGAGCATCTTTTTTTATACCGGGACCCTCTTTTGTAAAATCAAAAAATCCAAACAAACCCGCCATTTAATTTACCTCTTTTTTATATACTATTTTTTCCGAAAGACTAATTTCTTTAAG